>CAIRDL010000066.1 GCA_903877345.1 uncultured Oscillochloris sp.
AAACAAGTGTACCATAAACAGCGGTTTAGTGCAACCCAATGGGCTAAAGCCGCTAAAGCGGGTGAAGCCCTTCTATCCCAGGGCTACAGCTCCTGGGCTTTACGGGCTATTTCCGTAAAAATCGAACATCCATAGGCTCATACAGCCCGCAGTTTCAGCCCCCGGCTTCACAACCCGCGTAGGTTTGCGCGCTGCCCGCCAAATTGCGGCCCAAAATATGCCAGGTTGCAAATTGATCTTCTTGCTCCGATCCGTAATCATGATGCTGACATAGTCCTGAGTAGTACAAAGTTTCGGAAAGCTACGTCTAGACGCGCCTCCTGCTAGCCGACCGCCACGTATTGCGGTCGGTTGATACGCATGTACCAGCAGAACCGAGACGGATCTTCTCGAACGATCTAAACGAAGCCTATGCCACCCCATACTGCTATGGCACTCAAATTGACCCCTCGCTTGATCCTTTTATTCACCCTTTTCGCCACGTTGCTGCTTTGTAGCCTCGGCGTGCCGACCTATATCAGCGCCCGCAACGCCTTGGCAAATGCCGTCCAGGCGGATCTCCACGCGACCGCCGTTGAGAAACTCGCCGCTGTTGAGGCTTGGCTCGCCAGTCAGCAGGCCACGCTGACGGGCCTCAGTCGCGCCCCGGATGTCCTTGCCAATGCCACTTTGCTGCAAGGCGCAGCGCCACCCGACACAGCCCAGCCACACCTCGTCGCGGAACTCCAGGCTTTTGTCGGCGTAGACATGCGTTTTCGTCGCCTTTTTGTGCTGCACGCTGCCACAGGTCGCGTCATCGCCTCCACTGTGGCTGCCGATGAGGGGCAATTGCACGCCCAAGCCGCCTATTTCCTCAACGGGCGCAACGCACCCTATGTCCAGGGCGTCCAGCGCTCGGCGGCGGAACAGTTAATGACGCTCTTTATCGCCACGCCGCTGCGCCAAGATCAGCAATTGGTCGGGGTGTTGGTCGGCGAACTTCAACTTGCTGATCTGACTACGATTGTCCAACGGCACGCCGGTCTGCGGGCCAGCGAGGACGCATTTCTGTTAAATTCAGCCAGTTTTTTGGTGACGCCGCCGCTGCTGAATTCCGACCCTGAAGTGCTACAGCGCCCGCTCCCGACTGAGGCCGGCCAGCGGTGTCTGGCAGGTGAACACGGCTTGCTTCTCGCCAACGACTACCGTGGTCTGCCTACCATTACGCACTACGATTGGTTCGCGGTGCCGCAACTCTGCCTGATCGTTAAGCTTGATCAGCACGATGCCTTTGCCCCCGCTGAGGCGCTCGGTTGGCAGGTGTTGCTCCTCGGCCTGTTGATCGAGAGCCTCGGCGTCTTCACGGCGGTGCTGCTCGCCCGCACCATCACTGGCCCCATCCAAGCCCTCCAAACGACCCTCGCCCGCTTCACGGCAGGCGAACGCACGCTCCGCATGAACGCCACCGCCCCCGACGAAATGGGCGCTTTGGCCCAAAGCATGAACCAAGTGCTCGCAATGCTGGCCGAGCAAGAGGCTGCCCTCCAACAGAATGCGGTCGGCCTGCAACAACAGGTTGCGACGGGCCTCACCGATCTGCGGGCGAGTGAGGAACGCTTCCGCAGTTTGGTGGAGACGACGAGCGATTGGGTTTGGGAAACGGACGCCAACCATTGCTACACCTACGTCGGGCCACGGGTACGCACGCTCCTCGGTCACGAACCGGCTGACTTGCTTGGGGCCACCGCTTGGTCGCTGATGGCCCCGGCGTATGGCGCGGTCTTCCAGGCGCAGGCGCGCACCGCTCACACCGCCGATCAAGGTACCTATGCCTTCGAGTTTGCAGCGGCTACGCACAACGGGCATGGCCCCGTTTTCCTCGAACGACGCTACACGCCGTTCCACGATGCCAAAGGTGTGGTCGCCGGGTTTCGCGGCATTGACCGCGATATTACCGGACGCCGTCAGTTCGAGGACGATCTGCACCGCTCGCGCCAGATGCTCCAAATGGTGCTCGACACCATCCCGCAGCGGGTTTTTTGGAAGGATAAAGCGCTGCGCTACCTCGGCTGTAATGCCCGCTTCGCCGCTGATGTGGGCCTGGCCGAGGCGGTGCAAATCCTCGGTAAAAACGACACCGAGTTGGTTTGGCGCGATACGCTTCAGTGGGATACAACTGAAGATGCACAGGTGATTGCGACGATGGAATCTCGTCTGAATGTTGAGGAACAGCGCCTCGGAGTGAACAAGACTCCGCGTTGGCTGCGCACCAGTCGGCTGCCGCTTTATGACCAAACGGGCGACGTAGTTGGGCTGCTTGGGGTCTATGACAACATTACGGCGGAAAAACAGGCGGCGCTTGAGTTTCAGACGGTGATCAATACGACGGTAGACGGGTTCTGGATTAGCACGCTTGAGGGTCAATTCGAGTTTGTGAATGAGGCGTATTGCCAGATGAGTGGCTATAGTCGGGAGGTGTTGCTCGACGGGATGCGAATTGCCGATGTTGAAGCCAAGCTGACCGCACAAGAACTCGGCGCACAGATCCGCCAACTGATCACGGTGGGACACGACCGCTTTGACACCCGTCATCGCCGTAAAGACGACAGTATTTTCGACGTTGAAATTAGTGTGAATTATCTACAGCATCCGCGCCCGCGCTTGTTCTGTTTCATCCGTGACATCACTGAGCGCCAGCGCAGCGCCGAGGAACTTGAGGCCCGCACCGAGTCTCTGGCCTGTTCCAATGCCGAACTGGAGCAGTTCGCCTACGTCGCCTCCCACGACCTCCAAGAGCCGCTGCGGATGGTTTCCAGCTACACCCAGTTGTTGTCGCGGCGCTACCGTGGCAAACTCGATACCGACGCCGATGA
>CAIRDL010000067.1 GCA_903877345.1 uncultured Oscillochloris sp.
CCAACACCAAGCCTACGCCTATGCCAAGGAGGTGATGTCCTTCAACGCTACCTTCGCCGACGCCCAAGAGGGTATCAGTGCCTTCCTTGAAAAGCGCCCTCCACGTTGGGGCGACCGCTAGCCAGCACGCAAGGTTTGGGCCAAAACGCGCAGAAGCGTGCGAACCCAAGCCTGGATTTAGAGAGGACTGTGTATGTCAGCCCATCACCCCTTCGTTCGTCTGAGTACCGCCCTGCTTGTGTTCGTGCTCACCATCAGTCTTTTTGCCCTCCGGCTGCCGGCCCATGCCGCTGAGCCGGGGGCCGAAATTATCAATTTCAGCGGCACGGTGGGCAACACGACGACCCGCACGCTGGCTCTGACCGAAACTGGCCCCACCAACATGAGCCTCGCCGTCAGCGGGGGTACCGCCACCGACAGCATCACGCTAACGCTCCTCACCGCAGCGGATGTCACGCTAACCGCTTGGTCGGCCCGGAGCGGCGAGACGATCTGGGCGACCGCCGATCTGCCTGTTGGTGGCAAACTGCGTTTGACGACCCTTGCCACGAGTCTGGACTTCACGCTGCAAGCCTACGCCCGGGGTACCGTGTTGGCCCCAACGGTCGCTGCCGCGAGTCTCGCTGGCGTCATCATCGGTACCGGCGATGCGACTGGAAGCAGCGCTGTGCAGCTTGCGGTGCCAACGGCGGGTCTCTACCAGCTTGCGCTGGGGGCCAGCAGTGGTGCCTTCCAGTTAATCGTAGATGCCAACTACCTCCGCAAGACGGTGGTCAGCGGCCAAGTGCCAACCGCTGAGGATAGCACCTACTACTTTGCGGCGGGCAATCACACCTTCACAATTAGCGCCAGCAAGACTGAGCAGACCGCTTGGAGTCTGGGGATAACCCAAGTTGGAACGATTGACAGCCTGCCCTACACCGAAGTCGCGAACGTCGTCGGCGGAGCCTTCACCGAGGAGTGGATTCCCATTCAGGTGGCGGCAGGCATTGAGGTGAACTTGCGGGTCGCGGTCAGCGGTAGCCCCACCGACAAGCTGACGGTCGAGTTGTACAACGGCACAACCCTGGCGAGCTTCGCCCCGGCCCTAGTTGCCGGTCAGGAGACGATCTGGGGTACGAGCCAATTGGCGGCGGGGGTGAACCATCTGCACATCGTCACGCAAGGCACCAACAGCAGCCCGTTAAGCTACAGCATCACCCTGAGCGCTATCGGTAGCCCCGGGGTGACGCTGACCGGAGCCTCGCAGGGTGCCAGTTTGGTGAACTCAACCGCCCGAGTGAACTTCCCAAGTAACGGGCTTTATCGCTTTACCTTGGCCGCAAACGCTGGGCGGTATCAGTTGCGGTTGGGCGACAACTATCTGCGCCGCATTGTTGCTGGGGCCGACAGCTTTACCGCCTTCGTGCCCGCTGGCGTTCAGACCTTGGTGGTTGATCAAGACAGCGCCCTCGGTACAACGTGGAGCGTGGTCATCACGGCGGTCGAGCAAACTGCCGATGCGCTGCCCTTTACGCGCACGGGCCAAACCCTGACAAGTACGGGCGGCGACTTCGCCGAGGAGTGGCTACCGATTGCGCTGACCACGGGCGGGCCGGTCAATATCCGCCTTGTGGCAACTGACGGCAATGAGGCTGATGCCTTGACCTTCGAGATTGCCCAACCGGGGGCTACTGCCAGTTTCACGCTCAGCGCGATCTTTCAGGGCGAGAGCACCTGGGCCACGACGAGCCTCCAGGCGGGGACGAGCTTGCTGCGGGTGACCGCCGCGTCCGGTAACACCCGTCCGATGTCCTATACGCTTGAGATTTGGCCCGTGCAGGCCGTTCCGGTGGCCTTTGCGGGTAGCGCTCACAATGAGGGGCTTGATCCTACCTTCACCCTTAGCGCGCCTGAGGATGGGATCTACACGTTTACCCTGAATCTTGCCAACGGCGCGGGGCAGATCGTGGTGGATAAAACCCAAACGTCCGTGGCAGGGACTGCCGTGCTCGCCGCCGGAACGGTGCTGACGCAGCGAGTTCAACTCAAGGCGGGCCTACACACGCTCACCTTCGAGCGTGATGTTACGCAACTCGTTACCGATTGGGCGGTCACAACGGGCTTGGTGCGTGCCACGCCGCCCTTATCACTCACGAACGGACTCAGCTTTGTGGTGCCGTTGGGCAACGTCGCTGAACTGATCCTGACAGGTACGGGCTTTACCAGCGAAACCACGGTCACGCTGCTTGACGCCAATGGCACGGCGGTGCCGATCACCGCCGTGGTGCTCAGCACAACCCAGATCAGGCTGAACATCCCCGCCAATACTGCGCTTGGCACCTACACCTTGCGGCTGAGCAACCCCGCCGGCGAGTTGGTTGAGCAGGTGGGGGCCGTGACGATCATTAAGAATACCCTCTACCTGCCGTTGACCGTGCGGTAGAGGCCCATGTTGTTCGCCGCCGGAATCGTAGAGCCGCAAGCTATTGCGGCTCTACGGCGTTAGGCAAGGTTGCGGATTTTAGCTTTTAGACTCGCCAAGCAACTCTAGAGCGGCACCGTAGGGGTCGCGGGCGCGGGCGGCAATGCGGGTGACGAGCGCCTCCCAGGGTGCGCCGCGCACTCGCTCAAGGGCAAGTTCCTGGACGGCGGCGCTCAACTCACGTTCGGCGGCGGCGCGGGCGCGCTCAGCGGACTGACCCGAGTGGTGCAGGTGGATGCGGTGGCGTTCGGCAGCCTCGACAATCTCGGCGCTACCCTCGCCCCGCATCGCCACCGCCTTGAGGACAGGCGGCTCCCACGCACCGGGGCGATGTTCGCCTAGATGCAGCATCGCCTTGAGTTGACGCAGCACATTGTCGGCGCCGTCACGGTCAGCCTTGTTGACGACAAAGACATCGGCGATTTCGAGCATCCCGGCTTTGATGCTCTGGATGTCATCGCCCATGCCGGGGATTTCGACCACCAAGGTGGTGTGGGCAGCGCGGGCGATGTCAATTTCACCCTGACCAGCCCCGACGGTTTCGATCAGCACCACTTGGAACCCGGCGGTGTCGAGCAAGACTACGGCATCGGCGGTGGCCCGGGCGAGCCCGCCGAGGCGACCTCGGCTTGCCATCGAGCGAATAAAGACCCCCGGATCGCCGCCAAGCACCTGCATACGAATGCGGTCGCCAAGCACTGCGCCACCAGTGAAGGGCGAGGTGGGGTCTACGGCGACAATGCCGACGGAAACGCCCCGGCGGCGCCACTCCTGGGTTAGAGCGGTGACAAGGGTACTCTTCCCGGCACCTGGTGGCCCAGTGACGCCAACAACGTGAGCGGCACCGGCGTGGGGGTAGGCGGCGGCGAGGAGCGCACGAGCGGGGGGGCCGCCGGTCTCAATTATGCTGATGGCACGCGCCAGAGCGCGCTGGTCGCCCGCCCTCATGCGCGGGATAAGTTCGTTATGCTGCATATAACTCTACGCTAAGCCGCTGATGGTCGCTTCGCCGCCCTAGCTTTCGGTGACGCCGGTGTTGGTCTGGATAAACTTCACAATATCGTGGGTCGAGGCACCAGGGCCAAACACCTCGGCAACGCCGTGCTGGGTCTTGAGCGTCGTCGCGTCTTCGTCGGAGATGATCCCGCCTGCCACGACCAGCACATCGTCCATCGCCCGCTCTTTGAGCAACTGCGTCACACGGGGCAGGAGCGTCATGTGTGCCCCGGAGAGGATCGAGAGGCCCACGACATCAACATCTTCCTGAAGGGCAGCCTCAACGATCATTTGCGGCGTTTGTTGGAGACCGGTGTAGATGACTTCCATCCCGGCATCGCGGAGGGCGCGGGCAATGACTTTGGCCCCACGGTCATGGCCGTCGAGGCCAGGTTTGGCGACGAGTACGCGGATCTTTCGCTCCATCGGATTCTCCTGCATTTCTGGACCG
>CAIRDL010000068.1 GCA_903877345.1 uncultured Oscillochloris sp.
GCCAACGCCGACCAAGAAGGGTTAGGGTATGCCTAAGCTTGTGATTGACCCGGTGACGCGGATCGAGGGCCATTTGCGCCTGGAGGTGCAGGTCGAGGGCGATAAGGTGGTTGATGCCTGGAGCAGCAGCACGATGTTTCGTGGCATGGAACTGGTGCTGAAGGGGCGCGACCCCCGCGATGCCTGGGTTTTCGCGCAGCGCATCTGCGGCGTCTGCACGACGGTTCACGCCCTTGCTTCGGTGCGCGCTGTCGAGAACGCCCTCGGGATCGTCATCCCCGACAATGCCCGCCTCATCCGCAATATCATCGAGTGTACGCAGTACATTCAGGATCACGTCGTTCATTTCTACCATTTGCACGCCCTCGATTGGGTGGATATTGTCAGCGCCCTTGATGCGAAACCCGAAGCGACCGCCGAACTGCAAAAGGCGGTTTCGCCGACGTGGGCGAAGGCGAGTCCAGCTTACTTCAAGGCGGTGCAGGATCGGCTCAAGACTTTCGCTGGCAGTGGGCAACTTGGCCCGTTCAACAATGGCTATTGGGGCCACCCGGCCTATAAACTGCCCGCCGAAGCGAACTTGATGGCGGTGGCGCACTACCTCGAAGCCCTCGATTGGCAGCGCGAGATTATCAAGATCCACGCGATCTTGGGCGCGAAGAACCCACATCTCCAGACCTATTTGGTCGGCGGGATGGCAATCCCGGTTGATCCGAACACCCAGAAGGCGATCAACGACATCCGCATTAGCCGTATGAAGGAGTTGGCGAAGAGTGCGCTGGAGTTCGTTACCCAGGTCTATATCCCCGACCTCCTGGCGATAGCTGGTTTCTATAAAGATTGGGCCAGCCTCGGCGGTGGCGTGGGCAATTTCCTCGCTTACGGCGATTACCCGCAGAGCAATGACGGGTCGCTGGAGAGTCTCTTCTTGCCCCGTGGCGTGATTTTGAATAAGGACATCAGCAAGGCTCCCGGCCCAGTTAGCCACGAGAAGGTCAGCGAGTATGTGACGCATTCCTGGTACACCTACGGCGGCGGCGATACGGCGGCGCTGCATCCTTTCCAGGGTGAGACGGCCCCGAGCTACACTGGCCCGCAACCGCCCTACGATTTCCTCAACACCGACGGCAAATACTCGTGGCTGAAGACGCCGCGCTACGACGAGCAGCCGATGGAGGTTGGCCCGTTGGCGCGCATGCTCATCGCCTACGCGGCGGGCAAAGAACGCCCCAAGGCGCTGGTCGGTCTGGTGTTGCAAACCCTTGGCGTCGGGCCGGAGGCGCTTTTCTCGACCTTGGGGCGCACGGCGGCACGCGGGCTGGAAACGCAGTTGATGGCGGAACAACTGTTGGGGTGGATTGGCGAGCTTGAGCAGAATATGGGCAGCGGCAAGTTGGCGATCCACAACGGCGAGAAATGGTCGCCGGGAAGTTGGCCCGCCGAAGCGGAAGGTTGGGGCTTCACCGAGGCGCCGCGTGGGGCGTTGGGCCATTGGGTGCGGATCAAGAATGGCAAGATTGCCAACTATCAGGCGGTCGTCCCCACGACGTGGAACGGTTCGCCCCGTGATGCGAAAGGCGTGCGCGGCCCCTACGAGGCGGCGCTCATTGGCACGCCGGTGGTGGACATCAATCGGCCCCTCGAAATCTTGCGTACCGTCCACTCATTTGACCCGTGTATGGCCTGCTCGGTGCATGTTGTTGATGCTCACGGCTCCGAAGTGACGCGGATCGAGGTTGTAAAGTAAGCGAGGCCATCATGCGCCGACGCGTCTACGTTTGGGAGATCCCGGTACGCCTGGTTCACTGGGTCAATGTCCTCAGCATCGTGCTGCTGAGTTTCACCGGCTATTTCATTGGCAACCCGTACCTCTTCATCGCGCCCCGCGAGTCGTATGCGAACTTCTTTATGGGCACGGTGCGCTTTGTGCATTTCGCGGCGGCTTTTCTCTTTATGAGTAGCGTGTTGCTGCGTACCTACTGGGCCTTTGCGGGCAACGCCTACGCTGACTGGCGCGGACTCTTCCCCTTTCTCTCGAAGGACGGGCGCAAGAACATGCTGCACGCCGCGCAGTACTACTTCTTCCTCCGGCGCGACCCGCCCGAGGTTGCCGGGCACAATGCGTTAGCCGGACTGTCCTACATGATCATCGTGATCCTCTACGGAATGATCATCTTCACGGGTCTCGCCCTCTTCGGCCAACTGCACCCAGTCAGCCCCTGGTACACGCTCACCAACTGGGTTTTCGGCTTCGTCACGATGCAGCGCGTGCGGATCGTCCATCACGTCATCATGTGGGCCTTGCTGATCTTTGCCGTCTACCACGTTTACGTGGCTTGGCTGATTGATATGGAAGAGGGCAACGGGCTGATGTCGAGTATGTTTAGCGGCTTCAAGTTCCTACCCCGCAACCAAGATCTCGATTGGATCGAGAAGTCGCCGCCCCTGACTGACGGCGCGACGTTCCAACGCCGCAAGGGCAGCACCGGGAAGACGCCGATGCAGGGGGATTGAGTGCGTGGGGGATGGGGATGCGTGACTCGTGACTCGTGACTCGTGATCCGTGATTGGGCCGCACCCTGACCGATCACGGATCACGCATCACGAGTCACGACAGAGCCGTTTGAGAGGTCCGCCGCCCCAATCTAAAATCCCCAAGGATGGTTTATGTCCGCGACGCTAGTGCTTGGCCTGGGAAATATCATTCTGCGCGACGAGGGACTGGGCGTGCGCGCTTGCGAACAACTGCTTGAGCAATACACCCTGCCTGAAGGCGTTGATGCGCTTGATGGCGGTACCCTCGGCCTCCACTTGCTGCCTTACCTCGATGGCGTCCGCGACCTCCTGATCATAGACGCCGTGCGTGCTGAAGCTCCTCCCGGCACGCTCATTCGCTTGGAAGGCGATGCGATCCCCGCAGCTTTGGCACACAAAATGTCTATGCACCAATTCGGCCTCTCGGAACTCTTAGCCGTCGGGCGGCTTCAGGGCATTTTGCCGCAGCGTATGGTGCTCTGGGGCATGGTGCCGACGGTGATGGAGCCTGGGCTTGATTTAACTGAAGCAGTCGCCGCCAGTCTCACGATGTTGGTGGAAGCGGTCGTCAGCGAATTGGCCTCGTGGGGTGTGCCGCCGGTGCTGAAGGGCTTGACGGCTGACGGCTGATCCCTGATCCCTGATCCCTGATCCCTGATCCCCCATCCCCC
>CAIRDL010000069.1 GCA_903877345.1 uncultured Oscillochloris sp.
GCCAAAACGTTCCAACGGGACGCCGAAACGTCATATCGGGACGCCGAAACGTCGTATCGGGACGCCGAAACGTCGTATCGGGACGCCGAAACGTCATATCGGGACGCCGAAACGTCACAGCGGGCGGGCGTGAACGACGTATGGGGGCCGCGCATGGAGGGGCGAAGCAACGCATGTCATGCTGAGCGTAGCGAAGCATCTCGGCATGGATCCGCACAACCACCGGGACGCTTCGCTAGCGCTCAGCGTGACATGCGGCGATGTTTCTCAGGAGCGAAGCATCGCTCCCGGCCTCCTGAAAGACCCTTCGCTGCGCTCAGGGTGACATGGTGCCGGGGCCGAAACGTCATATCGGGGCGGCGCATCCGTCACACGCGGGGCACTACCTCGTGTTGACCCGCGCTAAGAATTCCTCTAGCCTCAGATTTTCCAGAAACCACGCTAACGGTACCTGGACGCCAAACTGTTCGGCGAGTTGCGCCCGCAATAGGGCAGCGTCGAGCGAACCTAAGCCCAGGTCGCGGAGCGATTGGTGCAGATCAAGCGCGGCGATTTGGCACTGTAGCCGTTGCGCGAGGAAGGCGAGGATGAAGGTGCTTGCAGGGGTAGCGGCTTGAAGCTGCGCGGCGAGGCTAATGGGCGTTTGCGCAGGCTGGACATAGACGAATAGCTCAATGCCCGCCGTTTGCGCCGCGAGAAAGTGTTCACGGCAGCGGAAACGCTGAATTTTGCCACTGGTGGTGCGTGGTAGGTGGCCTGGAGCAACGAGCCCCACCGCGTCCACCCATAGGCCCGTGGCTTGGGCCACGGTGCGTTGGGCGCTATCAGCGAGGGCGCGGCGCTGCTCGGCCAAGGTCGCTTGATACCAGACTCGCCGCCGTTCCAGGAGCAGCACAATCTGTTCGCGTTCGCCGGTATCAACGGCAAAGATCGCCACCCCCTCAAGCGCCGCTTCGTGCGCGGCAGCCACATGCTGCTCCAAATCTTCGGGGAAGTAGTTTTCACCATTGACGATCAGCAGATCTTTCATCCGCCCAACAATGAAGAGTTCGCCCGCGTGCAGAAAGCCAAGGTCGCCGGTACGCAAAAAGCCTGCCTCGCCCGTCGTGAGCGTGACGCCAAAAGTTTCTGTGGATGCCTGCGGCGCGTTCCAGTAGCCCGCAGCGACGTTCGGGCCACGCACCCAGATCTCGCCAAGCTGCTGCTCCTCCACGCGCACCTGAAGCTCTGGCGCGACAATCGCCACTTCGCAGTCAGCAACCGGCAGGCCACAACTCACGAACGTCTGACCCCCTTCTGTGACCGGACTCACTTGGCCCTGAGCGAGCTGTTGGCGGTCGAGCATCAGGGTTCGTGGTACGGAACGGTCCAGGCGAGCCGTAACCATCAAGGTGGCTTCGGCTAACCCATAGGCGGGACAGAAATATTCGGCCCGAAAGCCCGCCTCTGCAAAAGTACTGGCAAAGCGGGCGAGGGTAGTTGAGCGCACCGGCTCAGCACCGCAAATCGCCACTCGCCACGCACGCAAATCAAGCTGGCTGCGCTCTTCCGCCTTACTACGCCCGACACAGAGACGATAGGCCATATCCGGCGCGCTACTGATGGTCGCCTGGTACTGACTGATTGCCTGCAACCAACGCAGGGGTTGCTCCGCAAAGGCCACTGGCGGCAGCAAAACCGCCTGTCCCGCGACGTAGATTGGGGCCAAGATGCTGCTGATCAAGCCCATGTCATGGTAAAGCGGCAACCAGAAGACGCCAACATCGCTAGAGGTGAGGGCACAGCGTTGGCTGATCTGGGCGACATTGGCTAAAAGATTGCGCTGGCTGAGCATCACCCCTTTGGGGGCTGCAGTTGAGCCAGAGGTGTACTGGAGCAAAGCAGTCGTGGTCGGATTGAGCGGCTGAGGCTGCCAGTTTGCGGCGAGTGCTGGATCAAGGTGCGCGACGACTTGCCCGTTTAGGTGCTGCAAGGCTGGCTGGCTGGCGCATACGGCAGCGGTAACGGCGCTGGTAAGCACCACACTGGCCTTAGTATGTTGGGCAATCGCAACTACCTGCGGCAGTGAGCGGCGGCCCGTCGTTGTGGGCATCGGCACGGCAATAGCACCAGCGAAGAGGCAGCCAAAGAGGGCGGCAAGAAAGTCAGGGCCGGTCGGGCAGAGGATCAAGACCGGTTCATGGCCGATGCGCTGTTGTTGCAACCAAGCGGCAACCGTGCGCGCCTGGGTCGCAAGCGCAGCGTAGCTCAGGTGTTGCTGCGCGTGCTCACCATCCAGCAAGAAGGTAAAGGCGGTGCGCTCCGGCATTGTGGCGCTGCGCTGGGTGACGAGTTCAACGAGCGTGGTTGGATCGGAGCGGATGGCATTCATGGCTGGACTTACCCTTTAGATTGCAGATTTTAGCTTTTAGATTGCAGATTTGCCGCAACAGGAGGCGGAATTTTTAAGCATCCAGGTCGTGTGAATGATCCGTGCTGCGTGATCCGTGACCGGGTCGCACCCTGACCGATTACGGGTCACGGGTCACGGGTCACGACGGAACCGTTGAGAAGATCCGCCTCTCTTAGCTCACCTGCTTCACATAGACGCGGTGCGTCTTGGCGGGTTTGACCCCCAGGGTAGCTAGATCGCGGCGCATCTCAAGGGCGGTATCAGGGATCTGGAGCAGTTCGGCGCGCTGTACGCCTAGCTCGGTTGCCGTTTTCAGCAACTGGGCAAAGAGCAGCGCATTCCCGCCGCACAAACGATAGGCGGGCAGCACGCCGAGCGCACCAATGGCAATCGTGCGTGGGCGACGGCGCATGGCGAGCAGGAGGTCAATGAGGCTCAAGGGACTGAGTTGACCGCGTGCCCGTTGGAGGACTGGGGTCAGATCGGGAAAGGCCACAAAGATGCCGACCGTCGTAGGCCCATGCTTGAGCGCCTTCATCAGGCGTGGTTGGGCAATCCGTTGGAACTGCTCCGTAGCAAAGGCAATCTCTTGGGGCGGGAAAGGGTAGTATTCCCAATTTTGGGCCAAGGCTTGGTTGTACACGCGCAAGATGTCTGGCGCTGCTTGCACCAAGGTTTGCATCCTAGAGAAAGCGCGAACGTACAGGCCATGCTCAGCCTGCGCCCATGCGGCAAGCTCGGCGAGCCATGCTGGCGGCTGAAAAGTGGCTATATCCAGATAACACGACACCAGATCTACGTGTTTGCGAAAGCCTACGCCTTCGAGCAACTCGGCATAGTAGGGGTGGTTATAGGTGGTCAGACTCATCATCTGGCGGTGTTCAAAGCCGTTGATGAGCACCCCGAAGCCATCAAGCACGCTAAAGCCCTTGGGGCCAAGCAGCGCATTGAGTCCGCGCCCACGCGCCCATGCTTCGGCCCGGGCAAAAAGCGCCTCGGCGACATGGGGCTTGTTCTCAGCTTCAAAAAGGTAAAAATGGGCCTGTTTTAGCCCATGTTGGGCATTAAACAGGCGGTGTTCGAGCAAGGCGATGCGGCCCACAACCCGGTCATGCTCAAGTGCAACGAAGAAATCCGCCGCCGAATGTGTATAGAAGGGATGCTGCGTCGGGGTAAGCAAACGCCTGACATCGGCGCGCAGTGGCGGTACCCACTGTGGGCAGCCCGCATAGAGGCGATACGGCAGGTTGATGAAACGGGCAACAGCTTTTTTGTCGGCCAGGTCAAGCGCTTCAACCGTGATCATGCGTGCGTAATCTCCATTGCCGTCCGATAGAGGCTCAGATGTTGGGGCAGCACGCTATCCCAGCCAAAAGCGGGCTGCGTGGTTCGGTTATGCTCGGCAATGGTCTTGCGGAGCTGGCGGTCGGTAATCAGTGTGTGCAACTGGTACGCCAATTCTGCATCCGTATGGGCCAGCAAGCCCTCTTGGCCGTGGCGGATGAACTGGACGACCCCACTGGTGCGGGCCACCACCGGCAGCCCGGCGGTGCGAGCCTCAAGGGCAGCCAAGCCAAACGACTCAATGGCGCAGGCAGAGACAAAGATATGGGCGCGGGTGAACCATTCACGAATCTTGGCACGCGGTTGGTAGCCCAGGAGGATTACCACATCGCTTAGCCCCAGCGCAGCGACCATGTACTCGATAGCGGGGCGCAGAGGGCCATCGCCGACGATGAGCAGCTTGAGCGTGATCCCCGGCAGTCGCGGGCGGAGCGCCGCCACCAATTTGAGCAGGGCAGCCACGCGCTTACGCGGGCTAAAACGGGTCACGGTGATCAGCACCACCTCGCGGGGGGATGGCGCGCTGGGTGCGGCTTGCTGCCAAAACGAGAGGTCAATTGCATTGGGCAGCATGTAGACCGGCTTGGGTTTGACGAGTGGTTCCAGCGCGTGATTGACCACCTGACTGACCCCAGAGAAGAGCACGGGCCAGTCTGACCAGTGCAGCCAGTGGTTACTAGCTGCCAGGACGTGGGCAAAATGGGCCAGCACCGAATGGAAGGTGATCACCGTTGGGAGGCCCAAGCGCTGGCTCACATACGTCCCGCCAAACGCCATCGGCGCAATGTAGCTCGCATGACAATGCACCACCTCGTAGCGTTCGCGCCGCAACAGGTCGGCGAGGGTACGAAAGGGTCGGGGGGTATACACAAACCCAAACAGGGGCATGCGTGCCGCGTGCAACCGATGGACACGGAACCCACTCATTTGGGTTGGGCCGGGAATGGGGGTAATCACATGGACTTCATAGCCAGCCAGGGTTAAGTGGAGGGCGAGATCGTGCATCTGGCTTTCGATGCCGCCTTGGCGCGGCAGAAACCAATCACTCAGGAGCGCCAGTTTTCGTAGCGGACGAGGGCTTGGGGTTCTGGCGGGTGATAGCAAGTGCAGCGACCCCTCTTGATGCCTAGCGCACATATGCCGACGCGGGGCCAATTATAGCGCACGGGGCTGGTATAGCAATCCTATTACCGTGACGGTCAGCCATCGTGATCCCAAAGGGAAGCGGAAAAATTAAAACGTCTCGTCACCGCTTGACCCGTGCTGCGTGATCCGTGACGAGGCCGTGCCGTGACCGATCACGGATCACGCAGCACGGGTCACGACGGAACAATTGAA
>CAIRDL010000070.1 GCA_903877345.1 uncultured Oscillochloris sp.
GACCGTGCGCCCGCCCACCTTGAGCATCGCTTGGAAGAAGCGTGGCTGCTCGTCGCGGGTCATGGGGCGGCGCAGCAGATCCGCAAGTGGCATCTCCGTCGCTCGTCCGCCCATGTAGCGGGCGATAATTTCATGCAAATTCCAGAGTACCAAATCCTCGACATTCCGCCCCAAAATCGTCGCCGCGCCGGGATTTGTCACCAGCACAGCGCCTTCAAGGTCGCAGACAATCACGCCGTCGTTGAGGCTCTGGAGAATGGCCTGGATCTGGCTCGACTCTTTCTGTTGGCGGTCGAGCAACTCGTAGCGCCGTTCGGCCTCCGCACTGATCATTTGGAAGAGGTTGGCATTGTTGATGCCGATTGCCATTGCGCCTGCACATGCGTTGAGCATGCGTAGGTGCCCTTCGTGAAAGAAGCCGATCTGCCGATGCGAGAGACTGACCACGCCCAACACATCGCCCTGCATCACCAAGGGCACCGAGAGCATCGCCCCTTCGCGCTTGCGGATCGAGCCACCCGGCACCGAGACCCAACGCTCGTCCTTGCTAATATCGTCAATCAGCAGTCCAACGCGATGTTGCGCGACCCAACCAGCAATGCCGCTGCCCATCGGGAAGCGGATGTAGTTGTTGGGATTGGGTGGCACGCCCAACACAGCGCGGGTCACCATCAAGCTGCTGTCGTCCTGCTCGACCAGCATAATGGACGCATGTTCCGCCCTCGTAATGTCGGCCAACAATTGGAGCGACGCATTGAGCAGGGCGTCAAGATCGAGCGTGCTGCTTACTTCAGTTGAAATCTGGTGGATCGTCGCCAAGCGGTCTTTTTCGTCTTGGAGTTCACTGGTGCGTTCGACCACGCGCTGCTCAAGTTCGACATTCAGGCCACGCACCTCAGCGTAGAGGCGGGCGTTCGCCAGGGCAATCGCCGCCTGACTGATCACCGCCTGGGCCAAGTCTTGCTGCAGGCGCAGATGGTTGACCGGGTCGGGGTCTTGAAGCGCCACAACGGCCATGACGGTCTCGCTGCTGATCATCGGCAGCGCCAAGACGCCGCAGCCCGGCGCGAACCAGGGACCCTGGCGGGCCGCGTCGGGCTGCAGCACAAGCTGGGGTGTCCCGCTTGTGAAGGCTCGCGCCACAACATCCCCCTCGCGTTCGAGAGGAATCAGCATCCCTGTAACGGGCGTTGCCTCTGTGCCAACCGTTTGACAAGCGATAAGGGCGGGCGTGCCAGCATCTCCATCATCAAGGCCCATACCCAGTTCGGCAGGCATCCAGATGGCGATGTGGGCCACCGCCGTCAGATGGTGTAGATTCGTCACCACGAGGTCGAAAAGCTGATCAGGTTCGAGGATCGCCGAGAGCTGTTGCGAGATGACATTGAGCGCCTGGAGTTGCAGGGCGCGCTGGTCGGCGGAAGAGGAAGCCGCGTCAAGGCTCTTGGCGATAAACTCGTGGTCACGGATCAAATCACGGTTGTGCTCGTCCCATGCCTGGGCGACTGCCGTTGCAGCTTGGGCGAACAGCGCCTCCAGCGCCTCGGTGAGTTCGAAACTGATAGCAGGCGGGGCGGTGTGGTGGGCGTGGACACGGACACAACGGCCTAGTTGATAGGTCAAGGCGAGACTAGCAGCGAGGCCGACCGTCTCACCTTCGGCCAACGTCAGGGCGTGGAGTTGTTCGGCGAAGGGGCGCTGGTTGCCGTGGGCCGCACTGATCGCCGCCTCATACAGCAGCGCGACCGCGACCGTAGGGCTGAGCGTGGCGACCTCACCCTCGGTGGCATCGCTAGCCTCAGCGGGAAGCGCCCCAGCGTGCGGCACCGCTAGGAGGTCGGTCCACCGAGGGAGCAGCTCGGGGCGTTGGGCTTCGAGCCAGGCTGCGAGGTCAATGTTCATGGGCTACTCGGTGATCCGTACCACTACGACCGTTGCGTCGTCGTTATCCTTACCGTGAAGTTGGAGAATCCGTTCGGCGAGGCTCTGGGGAGACAACGCGAGATTGATGGTTGCGTCGAGATTGAGCCGGCTTGACACCCCATCGCTATAAAGAACGAAGGTATCGCCGAAATTATAGCTGTAGGCAAGCTTCAGCAGGTGAGGCAAGCGGTAACCAATGATGCCATTTTTTGAGATTGGCTTGATGGAGCGGGCACTGTAGACTTGCACACCGATATTGCCGACGCCCATATAGGTGACGTTCCGCAACGGAAGATCGAAGGTGAGCAGCGCCATAACGGCCCCCCGCGTGCCGTGGAGGGCATGGTGTGACCGTTGGAGCAACTGGGTTGGGTCATCACCGGGGTGCGCCCGGATCACCTCGGCGGCAGCTTCGGCGGCGCGAGCGGCTTCGACACCGCCGCCCAGTCCGTCAATCACACAGACTTGCAGGCCCGCAGGGGCAAAGGGCGCTATGACAAACGTATCACCGCTCACGGTTTGGCCCGTCTTCGGGCGAACGACAGTACCCCAGCTAATACTCATAGCGCACGCTCCGTTGCGGTGGCGTGAGCCATTTGAC
>CAIRDL010000071.1 GCA_903877345.1 uncultured Oscillochloris sp.
GATCGCTGAACTATAAAGCTGGATTGAACCATGCTTTAGCTACAAACGACCATTCAGCAGCACGGCGCGCAACTCGGCTACCGTGTGGGCCACGGCGACGGGCGTGGCAGCGGTGAGCGAGGCGAGGCTGCCGTACCCGTAACTGACCGCGATGCAGGGGATTCCGTTAGCGCGGGCACCTTCAATATCGTAAGCGGTATCGCCCACCATAATGCATGTTGCACGCTCGTCAGCAGAGAGCAGTTCGAGGGTCGCGGCGACCACTTGGGTTTTTGTGCTGATGCGCTCGTCGGGGGTCGCCCCGACGATGCCCGCGAAGAAGGGCGCGAGGTGGAAGTGTTCGAGAATGCCCAGGGCCGGGGTGATCAGCTTTGAGGTCGCCACGTAGAGTTTTACGTCCGCCTCGCGCAGCGTTTGGAGTAAGGCGGGGATGCCGGGGTAGACCCGGTTCTCGTACATGCCGTATTCGCGGTAGCGTGCACGGTAAAGCATCAAAGCCTGGGAGACGAGGGCCGGGTCGCCGAAGTAGCTGCGGAAGGTCTCATGGAGCGGCGGGCCAATCCAGGCGCGCATCGTCTCCTCATCGGGTAGGGGCAAACGCATTGCGGACATGACGTGGCGGAACGTGGTCGTAATCCCGACATAGGGGTCGGTCAAGGTGCCGTCGAGGTCGAAGAGCACCGCAGCGTGGCGCACATAGCTCATGGCGCACACTATACCACCCGTTTTTCTAGGTAACAAACACGGTACTGGCCGGGTTCCCATGCTATACTGCTTCTAGATCCCCAACGCCTTCCTTTCAGATCTGCTTTAGCGCGTGGCCTTGTGCCCCAGTGCTGGTGTCGGGTTCCGCAAAATCTGGCTTGGCCCGCGCAGGGCGTCCTGTTCCCTTCTTCACTGGCTCATTCGTACAGAAAGGCAGCCTTGAGCATGCTCAAATCAATCGGCGAGGTGCGTGACATGTTGGCTACGCAGCAATACATTGCCTCCGATGAGATCTGTACCGCCATGTTCTTGGCTGACCGGCTGGGCAAGCCGCTGCTCACGGAAGGCCCGGCTGGCGTTGGCAAGACTGAGTTGGCGAAGAGTTGGGCTGGTGCCGCCGGACGCGAGTTGATCCGCCTCCAGTGTTATGAGGGTCTGGACGAGACGAAGGCGCTTTACGAGTGGGAATACGCCAAGCAGTTGCTCTATACCCAGTTGTTGCGCGAGAAGCTGAGCGACCTGTTGGGTGATGCCAAGACGCTGCGTGACGCCGCCGACCGCTTGGCGAACGAGGAGGATGTCTTCTTCTCCGAGCGCTTCCTGTTGCCGCGTCCGCTCTTGCGGGCGATTATGAGTCCGCAGCCGGTCGTGCTGCTGATTGATGAGATTGACCGTGCTGATGCCGAATTCGAGGCGTTTCTGCTCGAAATCCTTAGCGACTTCCAGGTGAGTGTGCCGGAGTTAGGGACGATCAAGGCGAAACACCACCCGACGGTGCTGCTCACCTCGAACAACACCCGCGAACTGAGCGAGGCGCTCAAGCGGCGCTGTCTCTACATTCACATTGATTATCCCGACCTCGAAGCCGAGTTGCGCGTGGTGCAACTCAAGGTGCCGGGTCTCGCCCCGAAACTGGCCCGCCAGGCGGTCGAGTTGGTGCAACGGCTGCGGAGCATGGATCTTAAAAAGCACCCCAGCGTGAGCGAGACGCTCGATTGGGCGCGGGCGCTGCTTGAGTTGAACAGCCGCCAACTTGACAAGCAAACCCTCGACACGACGCTGAACGTGCTGTTGAAGTACGAGAGCGACATCCAGCGGGCGCGGCGGGCCATCCAGGGTAGCGCCGA
>CAIRDL010000072.1 GCA_903877345.1 uncultured Oscillochloris sp.
GACGTAGCGCGTCCTGCTGTGGCAAAGCTGCACGCTAGTTTTTACCTCAACGCCGCCCCCGCGCCATGTCGCGCAGGGCTTGCAGGCTGACGATGCCCGCCACGTCGTAGCGCGGTGGCAGCGCGTTGGCGACAGGATGAATGTTGAGGATGGGCAGGAAGTAGCCGCACCGTCCGTGCAGTTCGGCAAGCAGGGCCAACGCTAACGGTGCCAGCCCCGGTGGATTGAGTAGCAGCGGCTTGGTTTGCCATTCGACCGAGCTTAGCCCCGCTGCGGCGGCAAGTTCGATGACGACTTCGCCCAACATGCGGCTCCGGTCAATCTGCACGGCGATGTCGCGCACCGTGGGCGCTTGTCCGACCAGGGTTGCGACCCGCGTGAGTTGTTCGGCGGTCAGTGGGTGGGCGTAGTTAAGCAGAATCACGAGTAATCTCCGCAAAGTGTGGGAATTGGCTTGGTTCACGCCCGAGTTTGAGGGTGGGATGGACGAGTTTTCTGAATTTCTGCACCAACGGTCGGGTCAAGATTGACCAGGTAGACGTCAAAGCGCCTTACGCCCACGTCCACTCCTCCTCATCCCAAGATGAAAGTGTAGCCCCGTCCGGATCAATCACCTGATCATCGTAATTCATCGCCATCTATGGTAACCTGCTGTGCTGGTTTCTGATGGGCCTAGGCTGTCTGTGGATGCCGGGGTATTGGCTCTACCAACCGGCGTTGATGCGATGGGTGAATGCGCCGGGCGAGGCGACCAACCAGCGCGTGCTAGAATACGAAGCGACAGAAAGGAGCCACTCATGAGCATGATTAACATCCATCTCCCCCCATCGCTGCAACGGTGGGTTGATGACCAAGTTGCCAGCGGCCACTATCACAATGCAGAAGAGGTTATCAGTGCGGCAGTTCGTCTGGCTGAGCGCGAGTCTCGCGAATATGAGGCACGCCTACGGGATCTCCGTGCCGCCATTCAGGAGGGACTCGATAGCGGTGAGTCGCGAGCCTTGGATATGGAAGCTCTGCTACGACAAGCCCGCACCGAACATGCGACTAGCACAGGCCAGCGCTGATGGCACGCATCATCCTTCGCCCACGAGCCGAGCGCGATATTCGTGAGATCTGGTTGTATCTTGCCGAGCAGACCGATACAGACCATGCAGATCGCTTTGCTCACCAGATGCTCCAGAAGTTGGAGATGGCCGCGACGCACCCCTACATCGGTCGGCAACGCACCGAGATCCGCACTGGCCTACGCAGTCTTGTTATCGGAAGATACCTAGCATTTTACCTCCCGCTCGATGATGGGATAGACCTGGTAAGGGTCATTTATGGCGGGAGAGAGCTGAACCAAGCCCTTGTAGAAGAGTAGCTGCGTCCGGTGGGGTGATTCTTGCTTTTGAACTGACGTCGGCCAATGCGGATGCACAGGATGCGGGTGATAAAGGCTATGTGCGTGCCAATCTGGTGGAACGCTTGCGGGGTTATGGGTGAACCTGATCGCCTTACGCCGCGAAAACCAGCATGAGTACGACGGTTGATTACCCGATTTCGTGAGATCATTGAGCCCCCGTAGGGCGAAGCATCGCTGCCAACACGTCAGGCGGTACCATGCACAGCCTCAGGCGATGCTTCGCCCCTACATACGACCCCGACACGACGTTTCGGCGTTTCGTTGCGACATTTCGGCGTCCCGACACGACGTTTTGGCGTTCCGATATGACGTTTTGGCGTCCCGTTACGACGTTTTGGCGTCCCGTTACGACGTTTTGGCGTCCCGTTACGACGTTTTGGCGTCCCGTTACGACGTTTTGGCGTCCCGTTACGACGTTTTGGCGTCCCGTTAC
>CAIRDL010000073.1 GCA_903877345.1 uncultured Oscillochloris sp.
CCTGAACCCTGAACCCTGAACCCTGAACCCTGAACCCTGAACCCTATGAGCTTCTTGGCCCCCCTTGGTCTCTTGGCACTGTTGACCCTCCCCGTCATTCTCATCCTGCATTTGTTGCGGGAACGGCGGCGGCGCGTGGTGGTGCCGTCGCTACTACTCTGGCGGTTGCTGCCGCCCCAACAGGAGGCGCAACGCCGCAAGCGCCTACCGCTAACCCTGTTGCTGCTGCTGCACCTGTTGGTCGCGGCGCTGCTTGGGGTGGCCCTGGCGCATCCCCAATGGCAATTCGGCTTCTTTCATGAGGCGCACCACGTCGTAGTTGTACTCGACACCTCAACCAGCATGGCTGCCCCGGCGGCAGACAACAGTGGTACCCGCCTCGACGCGGCGCGGTCGCGGGCGCACTGGCTCATCAGCGGAATGGAACCCGAGGAGACGGTGACGCTGATCGCCACCAATCCCCGCCCGCATCTGGTGGCAACGGGTGGCCCCGAAGCAGCCGCCCGCCTCCTTGTCGCCCTGGCGGGACTTCAGGCCAACGGCACCGGCAGTGATGTTGCCGCTGCCCTCACCTTGGCAGAAGCCGCGCTCCAGGGCCGTTCCGGTGCCCGCGTTGTCGTGCTGACCGACGCCGCCCTGCCCAACACGCAGTTGGAGAAACTGGCGACGCGCCCAACCACTCTCCCGCTTGAATGGGTCGCTGTGGGCGGCCCCCGCGACAATCGCGCCATCGTCAGTCTGGCGGCCCGGCAGCGTGGCACCGCCGGTCTCGTCCAGATCTACGGGCGCGCTGTGAACTATGGTCAGGCTCCGCTCCAAACGGTGTTGCGCCTCTTCGGCGATGACCAACTGCTCGATACGCGGGCCGTCAATTTACAGGCCGGGGGCGAGGTTGAACTGACATGGTTGGTGCCGCGTGGCCTCACGCTGTTGCGCGCCGAACTCGACGGCGCTGATGCGTTGCCCGCCGACGACACCGCGACCATCAGTTTGGCCCCAACACGCCCGATCCAGGCGCTGTTGGTTTCAGATCTGCCCGCAAGTCTTGAACGGGCGCTGCGGGCGGTGCCGGGCCTGACTTTGACGACGCTTGCGCCAAATCTTTACGCCAGTTCGGCGGAAGCCGCAACCGCTGACTTGACCATTTTCGACGGCTTCCTGCCCCCGGCGTGGCCCAAGGGTGGCGTGTTGGTGGTGAATCCGCCGCCCGCTTCCGCGCTGCTTACGGTGAGCGAAACCACTCACGAGCCGGCACCCGACCAAACAGCGCTCCAAGTTGAGACATCCAGCGCCGCTTTGCTACAAGGCGTAAGCCTGAACAGTGTCGCGTTTGGCCCAACCCGCACCGTTACGCCGCCTGACTGGGCAGTGGCCCTGTTGACGCGGGGCGCGCAACCGTTGATGCTGCGCGGCCGCGTTGGGCAGAGTGAGGTGGCGCTTTGGGCTTTTGATCTGGCCCAAGGGAATTTACGCACGCGCCTTGCCTTCCCCCTGCTGATCGCCCGCACTGTGCGCGACCTGACCCCCGCACCGCTGCTTGCCTCTGCGCTGCTTGGCGACGAGCCGCACATCATCCCTGACCCACGGGCGACCCGCGTGGAGGTTACGGCTCCCGACGGTACCGTGCAGGGGCTTGCGGTGACGCCCGGCGAACGCCTGCCCCTGAGCTTGGAGCAACCGGGCGTCTACACGCTTGTCGAGCAAACCGAGGGGCGCATCCTCGCGACAGGCACGCTTGCGGTGAATGCCGGGGCACCGTTCGAGTCTGATTTGACGCCCCACACGCTGCCCAGGAACGTGCCGCCCAGTTCATCGTCTAGCACCGAGGCGGCTGCCGCCAGTCCCCTTTGGCCTTGGCTGACGGTGGCGGCGCTAGCGGTGCTGCTTTTCGAGTGGGCGTATGTTCATGGACGCCGCCGCACCCCAACCGAGGTCTGAGCTATGCTCTTTCGTACGCCCCAACTGCTCTGGCTGCTGCTGTTGCTGCCTCTCACCGCCTTGCTCTGGCGCTGGCGCGGCGTGCGGGTGCCGTTGGTGGCACTGGCGCTGCGCCTCGCGCTGCTCGCTGCCCTGACGGTGGCGCTGGCTGACCCGTTGCTCGGCGCGACTCCGCCGCCCGTCGGGCCAACCGTCGTGCTGGTGGATCAATCAGCCAGCCTGACGGCGGAAACGCGGGCGACCCTGCGGAACCGGGCGGCGAGTCTGGCGGCGACGAAGGACGGCAG
>CAIRDL010000074.1 GCA_903877345.1 uncultured Oscillochloris sp.
AAGCCAACGCTTTTGCAAGAGAACTTACTTTACGGACTACTTAATTCTCAACCATGTGGAACGACTCGGCCAACGGCAGACCGAACGGCTCGCCACGTTCGACGGCCCACTGGCGTATCCGCTCGGCCAACGCTGTGTGGTCGGTACCAAGCTGACTGACGTGGCAACGAAGCGCCGCCAACTTGACTTCAAACGTGGCCGAAATATCAACGGCGTGGTTAAGGTGCGGGGCAGCGATGACCCACAATTCTTTCACCCGACTAGGCAACAACCCGTCGGCCAAAAGTTCGGGGAAATCCCAGCAATTCTGTGCCGCCGGATAGACGGCAGCGAGGGCAGCGGTGCCGACCGCCAAATGATCCGGGTGATAACGCCCCAGCGCGTAGCTCGGCGTCCACGTTCGGTCAGGCGACTGACAGACCAGCCGATAGGCGCGGACGCGGCGAATGTGGCGCACGATCTCGCGGCGCAAGGCAATACTCGGCTCAAGTTGCCCGTCGGGGAAAGCGAGGAACACGACCTCGTGCAGACCAAGCACCTCGGCGGCGGCGCGTTGTTCCGCCTTGCGCGTCTCGCTGATACGCTGGCGGGCCTCGGGGGTCACGTCGGTCGCGTGATCAGGGCCACCGGAGCCGCCATCGCTACAGACGACCAGCGTCACCGCCCAGCCCTCACGGGTCCAGGCAGCGAGGGTCGCGCCGCAGCCGAACTCGGCGTCATCAGGGTGCGCCACGACTACCAACGCCGTCCGGGGCCGCTCTTCTGCCGGGCTAGTCATGCCTCGCTCCTTCAACCAAAAAACTGCACTCCAGCGCCAGTCTAACACAAACCACACCGGGCGCGGCGCAAGTAGTCCTATTCAAAATAGTACGATCACATGGAAGGTTGCGGCCCAAGCTTTTCACGCCTCAAATGCTCAGATGCGTGAACCATGAAGGTAACTGCATAAGACATATAAGCAGTTGCTCTCTGATCTGACTTTACAATTTCAGCTTTTTTTTATACTATAGCGGGCGTAGTTGGTTGCGCCTTGCGCGTTGGTACCACCTCCATTGGCAATGTTTTTCTAGGGCGTTTGAGCGTCCCTTTGCGTTGGTAGGCACACTTTTTATCCCAGGAGTACAGGAAAATGGTTACGAGTCAGGTCGGACGGAAGGTTGCGAATGAAACCGTCAGTCAAGCGCGGGTTAGCGAGACGGTTGTCGCTGCGCCGAAGCTTGGCAATCCCGCTGTCGTCGGCCTTGCTGCCTTTGGGCTGACGACGTTGATGCTGCAGTTCCACAACGTCGGTTGGGCCGGGATCGGCCCGGTACTTTGGCTCGGCCTGATCTTTGGTGGCTTGGCGCAGATGATCGCCGGGCTGCAAGAGCAAAAGACCGGCAACAATTTCGGCTACGTCGCCTTCACATCCTACGGCGCATTCTGGATCGCCCTTGGGGGCATTTGGTTGGGCGAGCAGTACAAAATCTACCCGGCGAGCACGACGGATGTGGGCTGGTTCATGGTTGCTTGGACGCTCTTCACCGTGATTTTGTGGGTCGGCTCAATGCGCGTCAACGGGGCGTTGGCAATCACCTTCACCCTGCTGCTGATCGGCTTTATCTTACTTTCCATCAGCAAATTCGGCTTCCCGTTCCTGGGTGTGGTCGCTGGCTACGAATTGATGCTCTGCGCCCTCATGGCGTGGTACGTGATGGCGCACCAGATCTACCTCGACCTCTTCGGGCGTGATGTGCTGCCCGTCGGTAAGCCCTGGCTGAAATAACCCCGCACCGTTCCTCTTTCAACACCAAGAGCGCGAAGCGAGCCGATACTGGCTCGACCTTCGCGCTCTTTCGTTTCCCGCACTGAACAACCCACCCAACCGTCACCCCCGCTTGACCGGGAGGCCCGCGTGTTTCCATGCACCCATGCCGCCGGTCAAATTGAGCATCGTGGGAAAACCCTGGCGAGCCAGTTGCGTGGCGGCCATGCTGCTGCGGCTGCCGGAAAGACAGACGCAGACGATGGGTACATCTTTAGGCAGATCGCCGATGCGAAGCGATAAGAGCGGTAAGGGCAGTAGCCGTGCCCCGGCGATGTACCCGTCATAGGCATATTCTTCCGATGAACGGACATCCAACAGGTACAGATGCTCACCAGCGTCTAGTCGCCGTTTCAATGCTGCCGGAGTGATCGCCGCGACGGCTGGGTTGGCCTTGCGCGAACCGAAGAGGTTGCGGAACATGAGCTTTTCCTTGAGTATGGTTCAGTTTGACGGTTTGTAGTGTGAACTTGCGCGCAACGCTAGACTCTACAATGCCGCTTCCATCATAACAGGTGGAGAAACAACCCGTCTGATCTGTGCTACATGATCCGCAATCGGTCAGGGTGCGGCCCGGTCATGGATGCTTGAAAATTCCCGCGTCCCTTATTTGGTCTGGAAACGAAGTCTTTGGGTATCCATGCTGGCTTCGACACGCTCAGCCAGCGTCCGTTGGCTGGCTTCGACACGCTTAGCCAGTGTCCGTTGGCTGAGCTTGTCGAAGCCAACGCTTTTGCAAGAAAACTTCGTTGACGGACTACTTGTAGACGTTCAAAGCATCTGGGAACGAGGGCGTCCCGCCCTCCGCACGGAAGCGAGAGGGGGACACCCTCGCTCCCAGATGCTTTATCTGAACGGCTACAGGTTCAGTAGGCTGGTCAAAGCCCGCCTACACCTGTGTGCTATGATAGCCGCCACCACTCCCAGTGTTTGTCAAACCTTGCGCGTCGGCACGGTCGCTGCTGTGAGCCGCGTCGAGCCAATAAACTTGCCCCAAACTGCTTATGTCGCCCATCCGACTCGCGATTGTTGAAGACCAAACCTTGGTGCGCGAGGGTTTAGCCTCGTTGTTGAGCTTGGTTCACGATCTGGTGATTGTGGGCAAGGCGGCTGATGGGGCTGAGGCGTTGGCGCAATTAGAGGCTTGGGGTGCCGATGTCATCCTGATGGATGTGCGGATGCCGGGCATGAATGGCGTGGCGGCCACCCGCCAAATTTGTGCGCGGGTACCGTGTCCACGGGTGCTGATGCTGACGACCTTCGATGATGATGCCTATATCTTCGAGGCGTTGCGCGCTGGTGCCGCAGGCTATTTACTCAAAAATGCTGACCCCGACTATCTCGCCGCCGCAATTCGTGCCGTCCACGCGGGGCAAGCCGTGCTCGATCCTGCGGTGACGCCGAGAGTTGTGCGCCAAGCCCTGCGGGGCGAGGCACAACCGGCGCATCAGATTGAGCAACTGACGGTGCGCGAGCGGGCGGTGCTACGCTTGTTGGCGCAAGGCGGGACGAACGCCGAAATTGGGCAGCACCTGGCCCTCTCCGAAGGTACGGTCAAGAACCACGTCAGCCACATCCTCGCGAAACTCAATGTCCCCGACCGTGCCCACGCCATCCGTATTGCGTTGGAGTGGAACTGGCTCCATGAGTAATGTTCGCGGCAACATGACTCAACTCCACCAGGGCGAAATGCGGACGATGACGCTGGGGGTCACAGCCTATGTCGTGGTGGTCTTGCTCGCCGACCTCGTCGCTTCAGGGCAGCCCCTCCATGAACCAACCCTGGCCCTGAGTCTCCTGCTTGCCGGGGTCTTGGCCGGGCGCTACAGCTTTTGGACACACACATGGCAGACAAATTACTACGATGAGACCCTGACCCGCCTCGATTGGCTGATGCTCTTGGTTGGTCTCACCGCGTGTGTTGTGCTGGCTAGGCTGCATGGCGACCGGGCCATCCCCTTTTTTTATCTTAGTGCGATTGAAGGCTATACCGCCTTTACACTTGACCAGCGCCATTGGCGGGCGGGGCTGTGGGTGCTTGGCATTGCCGTACTTTCCCTTGTGAGTGCGGCGAGTGTCGTGGGTTGGGCCAACCTGTGGTCGCTGTTGCTTACGAGCCTGCCGGGCTATATGCTCATCTGGGTGATGATCAAGCTCTTAGCGCAGCAGATCAGTTACCGCACCCAGGTTGAACAATTGCTGCTCAATCTGGAGCATGCCCATCAGAAGTTGCAGCATTATGCCGACCGAGTGGAAGCGCTGACCATTACGGAAGAACGTGCCCGCCTTTCGTATGAAATTCACGACAGCTTGGGGCATACGCTGACGGCGCTGGATGTGCAACTCGAACTCTTGGCTCGTTTGCCCGCCATCCAGACCGAAGCGCGGGAGCAGAGCGCCAACCATGCGCGCCACCTTGCCAAGCAGGCGTTAACCGAAGTGCGGCAGGCGGTCAAGGCGCTGCGTCCCGTCAATGCCCAAGCCTTCTCATTGCCGGAAGCTGTGGCAGCCCTGATCGCGAACTTCGAGCAGGCGACCCGCTTGGTGGTTAGCTGGCACGTCATAGGCGCGCATCCCCTCGCGCCGAC
>CAIRDL010000075.1 GCA_903877345.1 uncultured Oscillochloris sp.
AGCCGAGAGCCGAGAGCCGAGAGCCGAGAGCCGAGAGCCGAGAGCCGAGAGCCGAGAGCCGAAAGCCGAAAGCCGAAGGACAAGCCCCTGTCCCCTATCCCCCATCCCCCATCCCCCATCCCCCATCCCCCATCCCCCATCCCCCATCCTCCGCGCTTCGACTCGATTTACACCCACGGATTTGCGCGAGTTGCCGTGGGTGTACCAGCGGTGCGTGTGGCCGACCCGCTCTTTAACGCCGAGCAGACCATCGCCCTCGCCCGCCGCGCCCACAATGCCGGTGCGGCCCTCGTCCTTTTCCCCGAACTGGGTCTTTCCGCCTATAGCAACGACGATCTGTTTCACCAAGACGCGCTGCTCGACGCTACGCTCACCGCCCTTGCCAGTGTGGTTGCGGCGAGTACCGACTTGCGCCCCCTGTTGCTGGTTGGCGCACCCTTGCGGCTTGAGGGCAAGCTCTTCAACTGTGCTGTGGCGGTTCACGCTGGGCGGGTGCTTGGCGTTGCCCCCAAGAGCTTTCTGCCGAATTATCGTGAATTCTACGAGAAGCGCCAGTTCGCCGCCGCCCGCGACGCGCTCGCCCAGGAAATTGAACTCTTCGGCGTCTCCGTCCCCTTCGGCCCCGACCTGATCTATACGGCGGTCGGCCTGCCCGGGCTGCTCATTCACACCGAGATCTGCGAAGATGTTTGGACGCCGTTGCCGCCTAGTACCTACGCGGCTCTGGCGGGTGCGACGGTGCTTTGCAACCTCTCGGCGAGTAACATCACCATTGGCAAGGCCGACTACCGTCGCGCCCTTTGCGCCGCCCAGTCGGGTAAATGCGCCGCCGCCTACCTCTATTCGGCGGCTGGCCCCGGCGAAAGTACCACCGATTTGGCGTGGGACGGTCACGCGCTGATTTATGAGCATGGCGAGCTCTTGGCCGAGTCGGAACGCTTCGCCGACACGGAGCAACTGATTGTTGCCGACCTTGACCTCGAACGCTTGCTCCAGGATCGCATGCGCCTCGGCAGTTTCACCGACACCGTTGCTGACCACCGCGACGTGCTGCGGCGGCTGCGGCGCGTGCCCTTCGCCTTCACGCCGCCAACGGGCGCTTTGCCGTTACAACGCCATGTCGAGCGCTTCCCTTATGTGCCTGACAACCCCACCACCCGTGACGCTCGCTGTTACGAGGCGTACAACATCCAAGTTCACGGCTTGCTCAAACGGCTAAAGGCGACGGGGATCACGAAACTGGTTTTGGGCGTGAGCGGCGGGCTTGACAGTACCCACGCGCTTATCGTTGCCGCGAAAACGCTGGATCGCCTTGGCTTGCCACGCACGAACATTCTGGCCTACACGCTGCCGGGCTTCGCTACCTCGGAGTTGACCCGGGCCAATGCCCACGCGCTGATGGCGGCGCTTGGCGTCACGGCGGGCGAAATTGACATACGGCCTTCGGCAAGCCAAATGCTCAAGGACATCGGCCACCCCTACGCCCAAGGCGAAGCCGTGTACGATATTACCTTCGAGAATGTCCAAGCAGGCGAGCGCACGTCACACCTCTTTCGGCTGGCGAACCAGCACCACGCGCTTGTCATGGGCACGGGCGACCTGAGTGAACTGGCGCTTGGTTGGGCCACCTACGGCGTCGGCGATCACATGTCGCACTACAACGTCAACGCCTCAGTACCCAAGACACTTATTCAGCACCTCATCCGTTGGGTGCTGCGTACGAACCAACTCGATAGCGCGGCAAACACAACGCTTCAGTCTATCCTTGACACCGAGATTTCCCCCGAGTTGGTGCCCGCAACCGATGGCGCGGCAGACGCACCCGCGCAAAGCACGGAGGCGCAGGTTGGTCCGTATGCTTTGCAGGACTTCAACTTGTACTACCTCACGCGCTATGGTTTTCGCCCGAGCAAAGTCGCCTTCTTGAGCCAGCATGCCTGGGCAAATGCCGAGCGCGGCGCTTGGCCCGAGGGTTTGCCGGTGGCGAAACGGGTCGCCTACGACCTGCCAACGATCAAGCACTGGTTGGGCGTTTTTCTCTTTCGTTTTTTTCAAATTAGCCAATTCAAGCGCTCGGCGGTACCCAACGGGCCGAAGGTCGGCTCAGGTGGCTCGCTTTCGCCCCGAGGCGATTGGCGTGCGCCTAGCGATGCCGAGGCGCGGGTTTGGCTGGAAGAGTTGCGGGCGAACGTGCCTGGATTGTAGATTGTAGATGGTTCCGAACGCACTGCCTCCTGCTACGGAAAATCTACAATCTGCAATACGTCCTGCATCCTGTTGGGGAAGCGGAAGATTTAAAACATTCCATCTGATCCGTGATGCGTGATCCGTGATCGGTCAGGGTGCGGCCCGGTCACGGATCACGCATCACGGATCATTGGCCCGGCTTGGATGATTAAAATCTTCCGCGTCCCTTGCGGAAAATCTGCAATCTAG
>CAIRDL010000076.1 GCA_903877345.1 uncultured Oscillochloris sp.
CCATGCGGTCGGGCTGGCGCGGGTCGCCCCAACAGAAGTTGTCGAGAATGGCGGTGCGCCCCGGATCGCCACCGACAGCCACCACGTTTCGCAGCGCCTCGTCCACGACCGCGAGCGCCATCCAGTACGGGTCAAGCTGCCCATAGCGCGGGTTGATGCCATTGCCAAGGGCCAAACCCTCAAGGCTTTGTGGCAGCGGTTGGAGCACCGCAGCATCGCCGGGGCCGTCCATCTGCACCCCGACGAAGGGCTTGATCACCGTCGCGCCCCGCACTTCGTGGTCGTAGGTTCGCACGATGGGTTCCTTCGAGGCGATGTTGGGGTGGCTGAGCAGGCGCAGCAAGGTTGCATCCAAGGGGAGCGGTTGACCACCATCTCCTGCCTTAGCTCCATCCCCCATCCCCCATCCCCCATCCCCTGACCAGACCGCCTCCAACACGCGCTGCGGTCGTCCGTCGTGCAGGAAACTCATGGCGAGATCAACCACCGTCTGGCCGGCGTGCGTGACGCGCAGGTGCCCATCGGCGGCGAAATGGCCGATGACGGTTGCCGCGACATCCTCGGCGGCGCAGAGTTCGAGGAACGCGGCGAGGTTCCCCGGCGGCACGGCCAAAACCATCCGCTCCTGGGCTTCCGAAAGCCAAACTTCCCACGGTTGAAGACCGGCATACTTGCGCGGAACACGCTCAAGTTCGACGCTAACGCCGCTTTCCGCCCCCATTTCGCCCACCGCCGAGGCAAGCCCGCCCGCGCCGCAGTCGGTGATCGCCGAATAGAGGCGTTGGTCACGGGCCTGGAGCAGCACATCGAGCAGCTTCTTCTCGGTGATGGGGTCGCCGATTTGCACCGCACTGCCGACGGTCGTTGCGGTTTCGTGGGTCAGTTCAATACTGCTGAAGGTCGCGCCGTGGATGCCATCGCGCCCGGTGCGCCCGCCCATGACGACCACGGCATCGCCGGGCTGAATGTTGCGCGGGTGCATGCCACGCGGCGCGATGCCGACGGTTCCTGCGTACACCAACGGATTCGCCGCGTAGCCAGGGTCAAAAAGCACTGCGCCATTCACCGTGGGAATGCCAAGCTTATTGCCGTAATCACGCACGCCTGCTACCACGCCTGCCGCCACGCGCTGCGGATGCAGCACACCGGGCGGCAAGGCTTCAGGCGGGGTTGCGGGCATGCCGAAACAGAGCACATTGGTGTTGGCAATCGGCTCGGCGCTGACGCCTAGCACATCGCGGATGACGCCGCCGACGCCGGTATTCGCGCCGCCAAACGGCTCCAACGCGCTGGGGTGGTTGTGGGTTTCGACTTTAAACGAAACTTCGTGTGCGGTGCTGAAGGCGAGAATGCCCGCATTATCCACAAAAGCGCTGAGCACCCATTCATCGCTGCGCGCCGCCAAGATTTGTTGGGTGGCGACCATTAAGAAGGTTTTGATCAGACTATCAATTGCCACGTCGCCCTGCTCAAGCATGGTGAGCATGGGGTAAAGGGCCGGGTCGCGGGGTTCGGCGGTTGAGGTGCCGGTCGTGCGATAACGCACCTGGGCCTTAAACGTCTTATGGCTGCAATGCTCGCTCCAAGTCTGGGCCAACGTCTCAAGTTCGCCGTCGCTAGGGTCGCGGCCAATGGCGGCGAAATAGGCGCGCACCGTCCGCATTTCGGCCAAATCGAGGGCGAGAATACCATCGCGGCTGATACGGAGCAACTCTTCGTCGTCGGCGGCGCGCAGGGGGACGTGGGCGATGAGGGGCGGCACCTCAGCGGGCGCGGCAAGCAGCGCCGTGTAGAAGGCCAGACGTTCGGCGTGTGCCGTCGCGGGCGTGTAGGTGAGCGTGGTTTGTACAAGCTCAATGGCGAGTTCGACGCGACGGGTGGCGGGGTCTACCTCGGGAGGCAGCAAGTGGCGGCGCAGCGCGTGGGCCTGAGTGAGACCGGAGAGACCGAGGCGGCGCGCACCCTCAAGGGCGCTTTCGCCCTCGTTATCGGTGACACCGGGGCGGTACGCCACCTCAACCACACTCGCGGCGGCGGGTACTGGCTCTGCCGCCAACGCCGCCAAGGTGAGCGGGCACCACGTCGCCGCCTGGACGACCGGGTCGTGGAGCAGGCCCGCGACGAGGTGGCCCACCGTGGCGGGGGTCAGCGCCGAGCCAGCGAGCAGATACAGGGCGTGGACATGTTCGCCCTGAGCAACCGACGTGCGCGGGGTAACGGTCACGAGGAACTGGGGCATAGGGGCTTCCTCCGGTGCAGACAAGCGCCCGATTGTAGCGTATGGCACTATGGCCCGTCAAGGAGCGGGCGCAACGGCGTATGCTATAATGCGCGGCGATTGCCACCCGTCTACGGGTTACAGGTGCAATGGTGTAGCGAAACCTGATCAGGAACAAGCGATGCAACTCTACTTAGATACAGCGAACCTCAACGAGATCCGCGAGGCTGCGAGTTGGGGCATCCTCAGTGGGGTCACGACCAATCCGACCCTGATTGCCCGCGAGCAGGGGGTTGACTTTAAGGCGACGATTAGCGAAATTGCCACCTTGGTGGACGGCCCGATCAGCGCCGAGACGATAGCCCTCGACGCCGAGGGTATGCTCCGCGAGGGGCTGGAATACGCCGCCTGGCACCCGAACGTGATTATCAAAGTACCGAGCACCACCGAGGGGCTGAAGGCGGTCTATCAGCTTGCCAAAAAGGGCATTCGCACCAACGTCACGCTCTGCTTTAACGCGGCCCAAGCCCTGATGGCGGCGCGCGCCGGGGCGTTCGTGGTTAGCCCCTTTGTTGGGCGGGTTGACGACACGGGGGTTGATGGCATCCAGTTGATCCGCGAGATTGCGACGATTTACAAGCAAGATGCCGCCATCAGCACCAAGATCCTCTCGGCCTCGATCCGTCACCCGCGCCACATCGTTGACTCGGCCCTCGCTGGGGCTGACATCGCCACTTGCCCCTTTAAGGTGCTGCAACAAGCCATGCGCCACCCGCTTACCGACCGGGGCATTGAGCAGTTCATCGCCGACTGGAAAGCGCGGGCATAACCGCAAGGGGCGGAAGGACGACGATGCACGGCACGCAACCGTTGATGCTCGGCCTCGTCGGCGCAAGTGCTGCGGGCAAGGCAACGCTCGTGCGTGGGGTGGTGCGTCTGTTGGGGCAGCATGGCGTGACGCCGCTCTGCCTCGACGACTACCACCGCTACGCCCGCGCCGACCTCCACGCCCGTGGGCTGACCCACGCCGACCCCGCCGCAAATTACCTCGACCTGATGGCGGAACACCTCACCGCGCTACGCGCCGGGGGTACGATTAGCAAACCACGTTACGACCAGCGCACCGGCACGCTGAGCGACCCCGAGGTGGTCGCCGCAACTGGCCTCATCATCGCCTACGGGATGCTCACGCTCACCCCGCCGTCGCTTGCGAAGCTCTTTGATCTGACGGTTTACCTGGAGCCGGATCAGGCGATGCGGCAAGCTTGGCGGCTCGCCCGTGATGTGCGTGAGCGCGGCTACACCCCCGAAGAAGTGCTCGCCCTTCGCGCCGCCCGCGAACGTGACGCCGCCCACTTCATCGCGGTGCAACGCCCTCTCGCCGATGTGGTGGTGCGCTTCCGCAGTGCCCCTGCTGGACTCGCCGCCGAGTTGCTGCTGCGGCGCACCAATGGTCGCAGTCCCCTCGCCGCGACGCTTGCCGCCCTCGCCAACGCCGCGCTCCCCAGTCTAACCCTCGACCAAGTCATCACCGATGACGACGGGCATGTGGCGGACCGCCTCGTGATTGCGCCTACCCTTGAGCCTGAAGATGCGGCGGCGGCAGCAATCATCCTCATTGGTGGTGGGCTACCGGGGGTCGGCCCCGAAGCGCTTGAAGTCCTCGGCCAAGTGCGCGCCCCCGGCCATGCCTTGCACAGCCTGCCCCTCGCCCTGACCCAACTGCTGATCGTGCGCCAGTTGGTCGGGATGGGGAACTGAGATTAGGGGTCAGGGGTCAGGGGTCAGGGGTCAGGGGTCAGGTTCGTAGCGAACGCGGCTTCTAGTACACCGTCCGAGCTAATCTGACGGACGGGTCGTACGGGCGGCCCTCGTGGTCGCCCTTGTCCGGCCAACCTCGGACGGTGTACTAGTGGCTCACCACAGGAATGGTGCAGGATTGTACGTCCGGGTACCCCTTGTGGGTGCCCACAAGGGGCACCCGGACATTCCGCAAATCTACCGTGGCGAGCCACTAGCCGCGTCTACGATCCGTAGGAGCGACTTCAGCCGTGTTGAGAAGCCAAGCACGGGCTGAAGCCCCTCCTACGACCTGACAAGCTGAACCCGCCGCTTCGGCACCATGCCTAAAACAAGGCTCCGGGCCACTTCACAGTCTTGGTTAGCGCATGGCTTCCTGATGCGCTCGACCTGAGACCTGAACCCTGGCCCCTGAAACCTTGGCTACGCACGCACGAAGTTCTGCAAGAGCTGCTTGCCGCCCTCGGTCATGATTGATTCGGGGTGAAACTGGACGCCCTGGATAGGATGGCGGCGGTGGCGCAGGCCCATAATCAGGCCATCCTCGCTCCAGGCGGTCACTTCGAGTTCTTCAGGCAGGTCGCTGCGCCGCACGATCAGCGAATGGTAGCGGGTGGCCCGGAAAGGGTTGGGCAGTTCGGCAAAGACGCCTTGGCTGTCGTGGTAAATCGCTGAACATTTGCCATGCATCATCTGCGGGGCGCGGATAACGATTCCGCCGAAGGCCGCCCCAATGGCTTGGTGGCCGAGACAGACCCCAAGCGTCGGCACATGCGGGCCAAGTTCCTGAATGAGACCAATGCTGATGCCAGCCTCAGCGGGGGTGCGGGGGCCGGGGCTGATCATAATGCGTTCGGGGCGTAGGGCAACGGCTTCGGCGATGGTGAGTTTGTCGTTGCGCCGTACCTCGACGGTTGCGCCAAGCTCGCTGAGGTATTGGTAGAGGTTGTAGGTAAACGAGTCGTAGTTGTCAATCAGCAAGACGCGCATCTGAAGGGTCCTCTTCGCCAACGGCGGTTGGCTGATCCGGCGCGGGAAGCTCCGGGTTGGCGGCAGTTGGTTCAGGCGCGGGGCGACCAAGCAGCGCCGCGACACTTTCGGCGGTCAATTGGAGGGCGATCCGGCCCTCGTTGACGATGCGCTCGATCAGGCCGGGGTCGCGGGCTTCAGTGGGCAGGGCGGTGACAAAGTGGTTCAGCAGTTCGCTGCGTTCGTCAATCAGATCGGCCCACGTCGCGGCGGGCATGCGGCGGCGCATGTCGGCGAGATGCAACTCGGCGTATTCGAGCAGCTTCGCGGCGGTGTCGTCGGTGAGTTGGGCGGCAGCCCCGGCGAGGTAGTAGGTGGGCGCTTCCGCTCCGGGGGCGGTATCCGCAGGCACCAGATGCCCAACCACCACTTCGCCCAGCGCGAGACGCTTCGAGGCTCCGTAGTCGGCCACTTGGCGCAATTCGCTACTAAGTAGGTCGCGCAGCGTTACGCCTTGGCCCTTCTTCAACGCTTCCACCAAATACGGGCGTAGCCGCACAGGCTGCCACGCGGTAAGCAGGGAGCGCTCGTAAGGGTCAGTGGTGAACGCTTCGGTGGTGACGAGGTGTTCGACCAGGGTGTGTCCGTCTGGTTGACGCACATCGAAAGCGAACCAGGTGAGGAAACGCTCGGCACCCCGGTCTTCCCAGGTCAGGGAGCGGTCGGTACCCTGGGCGTTCGCTGGTTCCTGCATCCGTTCAAACGCATACTTGCCCTGCCAGAAGCGCTCGAAGGCGGCGGGGAGCAATTCGGCCACGCCTTGGGCCGCCTCGATGATGCGGGGCAACAAGCTGTCCTGGGCTTGCCGCAGGCGCAACTGTTCGGTGCGCGCCACTTGCTCCGTTGGCAAATGACAGTCTTTGTATTTCTTGCCACTCCCACAGTGGCAAGGGTCGTTGCGGCCCCGTTTCGTGGATTTTTTGTCTGATTTGACCATAAGGGAAAGCCTGAAGTTACGTTTCGGCGTTGAGTCTTAGGGGACGGCAAGCGTGGCCCGCCCTCACCGGCACACGGCGCGGATTGTACCATAAACGAAACCCGCTACCCCGCTACTGCGCCTACGACCCAACGCCCTCCAACCGGTCTTCCAGGTCGGCGTAATTATCCTGCGTGCTCAGGAAGACAAAGCGCATCGCACTCTCCCTCTGGGTAGCCGTACTGGGGTTGCCTATAGTCAGAACTGAGGATACGCCAATCCTACGCCCGTTGTGGTGGGGCTTGTGAAGAGAAAGTGTTACCCGGCGGGATGAAAAGTAGCCGCGTCCGCATATAACGGATGCGCGGGCGCGTGTAGGGGCGACGTCCCAGACCTTGTGTAAAAGCCCGCCGCGATTTTTTTGGCAAGCAGGCCAACGAAAGTCCCTTGGGTGCATGGACACCATGCGGTGCGGGCGAACAGCCCCCACAAGACCTGTCAGGTGCGCGCTCGGGAGGCGTTGCGTGGGTGCGAGATCGTCCGTTGCGCGCACCTGACAGGTCTCTGGAGACCCCGTTGGAACGTTTTGGCGTCCCGTTGGAACGTTTTGGCGTCCCGTTGGAACGTTTTGGCGTCCCGTTGGAACGTTTTGGCGTCCCGTTGGAACGTTTTGGCG
>CAIRDL010000077.1 GCA_903877345.1 uncultured Oscillochloris sp.
GCTCCCAGATTCTTTATCTGAAAGTCTATAGCAGTGCGGCGCATCCCGAACAGTGCTCGCATTGTCGTCACCTTTGCACAGGATACCGATCACGGGTGTTTGTGCAAGGACACATGGCTGAAAAAATTTGACATGCTTGCATTGCGCGTCCTAGTGCGGTACACTGGGCAAAGGTATTCCTCTACGTAAGCAAAAAGAGTCGCAGAAGGAGGGCGAGCGCGAGAATGATCCTGGCAGGTTGGTACGCTTAAAACTACGCCGTCTCTGTGGTGCCGCATACAACGACGAGGGCATTCTAGCAGGTCAAATGAACCGTTGGAATGACGCACCAAGCAACACCGCCTGGTGTTGGAACCTTTCTTTCAATGGGCAGCTTGCGGGATGGGACGGCATCCCCTTGAAGCCCAAGCCTTTCGGCTTGGGAGCCGTCACTGCTCTATGGTCATCCTTACCCCCTGTGTCAGCGTCTTTCAATGCATGGTGCGAGCACCCCAGGTGTGCGTGGGGCTTGTGGGCAGGGCAGTGCCTGCGCCTAGCTCCATGCTTGTTGCTTTTGCCCAAAGACGAGCATAATTCTAGTCAGCGAGGACAGCCCTATGGATGATTTGGTACCCGAGCAGGCTCCACCAACGCCTGCCGAGGAAACGCCCCTGATGCGGAAGTTAGGCCGACGCGGTTTTCTGAAGCTCACTTCGGTGAGCAGTGCTGCCGCCGCGTTGGCCGCGTGTGCGGCCCCGCCACCAACCTCGACCGCTGGGGCGGCGATTGCGACCGCGACCGCCGTGCCGCCCACCGTTGTGGCGCGCACCGCTGTGCCGCCCACCGCTGTGCCACCTACCGCTGCAGCTACCACGCCGACCGCCGCCGCCGTTGCACCAACTGCCGCCGCCGCACCGGCTGCCGCTACCTCTTTCGTCAGCGACTTGCTGCCTTATCCGCGTATCAAGATTGCGACCCTCGGCGATCTGAGTGGCGGTGCCCACAACGCGAACTATCCAGACCCCGCTTCGCTCATTCAACTGGTGAAGCTTGGCAAAAAGACCGTCGGCGGGGTTGGCCCCGATCAGGACATCGTTGCTTACAGTGGCATTTGCAGCCACATGGGTTGCCCGCTCGTTTACGACGCGGCGCGCAAGATTCTCCAGTGTCCTTGCCACTTTAGCCATTACGATCTCGCCGCCGACGCGATGCTGATCAATGGCCCGTCCTGCCAGAATCTCCCGCGCATTACGCTGGAGGTGGACGGCCAGGATATTTACGCGGTCGGCGTGCAGGGGTTGATTTATGGTCGTGCCAACAATGTGGCGCTGGTGTAGCGACAAAGGAGTCCCCGATGCCTGTTTATCGCCCTGCCGACCGGCTGCCCCTCCCGCCGGTTGATGCCCAGCAATTCAAGGCCGTTTGCCACTACTGCATCGTTGGCTGCGGCTACAACATTTACAAATGGCCCGTCGGTCAAGCGGGTGGCTTCGCGCCGAGTGAGAATGCCCTTGGCGTGGATTACACCAAGCCGGTGGCGCAATTGACTGGCGATTGGATCGCCCCGGCGCACTATAGCGTGATTACGCAGCGCGACGGCACCCGTTGGAATGTGGTGATTAAGCCCGATAAAGAATGTGTCGTCAACCAGGGCCACTATAGCGGGCGCGGCGGTCATTTGGCTGCTAGCCTCTACCGGCCCGATGGCCCGACCAGCACGCGCCTGACCCATCCGCTTGTTTATCGGGCGACTGAGCAGGTGACGACCACTTGGGACGACGCCATTGACTTGGTGGCGCGGGTCATGTATGGCAGCATTGTGCGTGATGGCAATGATGCTATTTTCATGAAGATTTTTGACCACGGCGGCGGCGGCGGCGGTTTTGAGAACAACTGGGCCGTGGGCAAGTTCTTCTTCGAGGGCGTCAAGACGGTCAATTGTTCGATCCACAATCGTCCCGCCTACAACTCCGAGGTGCATGCTTCGCGTGATATGGGCGTGCCGGAGCTGAATAATGCGTATGTGGATGCCGAGTTGGCCGACACGATTGTGGTCTGGGGGGCGAATCCCTACGAAACCCACACCAATTACTACCTCGTTCACATGCGGCTTAACTTGCAGGGGGCCACGCTCGACCTGAAGAAGAAGGAATTTGGCAACGAGCCGGTGGAGTCAGGCCGCATCATCATCGTGGATCCGCGCCGCACCGCGAGTGTGATCGTTAGCGAGGATATTGCGGGCGCAGGCAAGGTGCTGCACCTCCAGCTCAATCCCGGCACCGACATTGCGCTGCTGAATGCCATTGCGCGCATCATTTATGACAAAGGTTGGCACGATGCGGACTTTCTGGCGAACCGGATTGATGCGACGACGGTGCAGCCCTTCCTCGACCAGAGCCTCCAGATGGCGAAAAGTCTCGACACCGTGATTGCCGAGGCAGAAACGCTCACTGGGGTGCCACGGGCGCAGATGGAGCAGGCCGCGAGTTGGATTGCCGAACCCAAGACCGGCGGCGCACGGCGGCGGGCGCTTCTGTCCTACGAAAAAGGCATGATCTGGGGGCTGAAGAACTACCAGAACATCGCCAGCATCGTCAATTTGGCCCTGTTGAGTGGCAACGTGGGGCGACCCGGTACCGGTTGCTCGCGCTTGGGCGGACACCAAGAGGGCTACGTGCGCCCTGGCTACCCCGGCCCGCGTCCGGCACCTTACATTGACGAATTGCTTGCCCAAGGCAAGGGCCACGTCTTCTACATCGCGGGGTGCAACCCTGCGGTCACGACGCTGAACGCCCAGCGCATGCGCGGGCTGTTGCAGACGCGGGGCAAGCTGGTGCGTGATGCGCTTGATGCCAACTTTGCTGCGGACAACGCCACCAAGGCGGCGGCGATCCTTGAGGCGACGGCGAAGGGCGGGCTGTTCATCATTGACCAAGACATTTACCCGATTGAGACCGGGCGCTACGCCCATGTGATCTTCCCAGCGGCGGCGTGGGGCGAGAGTCCCATCACTTCGATCAACGGCGAGCGGCGCTTGCGGCTTTACGAAGCGTTTATGGACGCGCCGGGTGTCGCCGAACCTGATTGGCAGATCTTTGGCCGCTTGGCCGGGCGGATCAAGGCGCTCGCTGAAGCGGCGGGCAACGCTGAGGTGGCAACGCGCTTCAGTGGTTTCGCCTGGACGACGGCGGAAGAGGTTTTCCTGGAAGGCGGCGCGACCTTTAGTGATGGGGTGAAGGGCAGCACCGAGCGTTACAAAGGGGTGAATTACGCCTTCCTCAAGGCGGCTGGCAACAACGGCATCCAGACCCCCGTGACGGTGGTGAACGGCACGCCGGAGGGTCGGGTGCGCTATTTCACCAATGGTGAGCCTTTTTACACTGACAGTGACAAGGCCAAGCTGATGCCGACGCCGTGGCCGGGTTTCCCCGCGCTGGTGCAGGCCCAGATCGACAAATATCCCTACTTCGTGACCAATGGGCGCAACAACAACTGGCAGAGCTTTTACAACGACCTGCGGATTCCCTTCCATGCCGAGCGTGCGCCGCTGCCGTTCATCGAGATTAACGCCGCCGACGCGCAGAAGGAAGGGCTGACGGCGGGCGACATCGTGCAACTCTACAACGACTACGGCGAAACCATCGCCTACACGGTGATTAGCACTAGCGTCAAGCCTGGCGTAATCTTCATGCTTTTTGCCCATCCACGGGGCGCGCAGGACAGCCTGACTACGCCTTATGTTGACCCCGAGGTGATCATTCCGTACTACAAAGGGAGTGCGGCGGGCCTGCGCCGTTTGGGTCGCCTAGAGGATTTGGACGCGAAGCTAACTTATCAGCCGATCAACTTTGAGGCGGCGGGGTAAGACGCTAACACGACTGTTTGCTCACCACAAAGGCACAAAGGCTACCATGTTTGGCCCTTTTGTGCCTTTGTGGTATCTGAAAGCTTGTTGGCGTGGTAGGCTACGCAGAGCCTCCTGCTGCGCTTGGCCTGTAACCTAGAATCCTGCTTTAGTTTCTTGGGAGCAACCATGACGATTCTGGATCAAGCGTCACCAGCGCTTGTCGCACTACTCGAACAGTCGGCGACGCTGCACCAACACCTCTGCCCGCGCCAAGTGCTCGGGACGCGCATCGGCATGTACGCCGCGACGCTCTTTGGCTTGGCTTTGCCGCAGACGGACAAGCGCCTCGTCGCTTTCATCGAGACCGACGGCTGCTTTGCCGACGGCGTGAGCGTAGCGACGGGCTGTTGGTTGGGCCGTCGGACGATGCGCCTGGTTGATTTGGGCAAAATCGCCGTAACGTTTGTGGACAACCACACCGAACGGGCCATCCGCCTCCGCCCAAGCGTGCATGCCCGCGAAGTGGCCCCCCGCTACAGCACTGACGCGCAGAGCCGTTGGCACGCCTATCTCGCAGCCTATCAGGTGATGCCCGATGACGAACTGTTGGTGGCAACGCCGGTCACGCTCACCCTTAACCTCAAGGCGCTGATCAGTCGCAATGGCGTGCGCGCCGTGTGCGACCACTGCGGCGAAGAGATCATCAATGAGCGTGAGGTCGTGCGCGCCGGACAGACCCTTTGCCGCAGTTGCGCCGACGGAGCCTACTACGCGCCGGTGGCTTCCGTGAACCATTGAGTACCGGGATCATCCTCGCGGGTGGGCGCAGCAGCCGCTTAGGCCAAGACAAACGGCGCTTGCGGCTCTGGGGAGCGCATGGCCCGACGCTCTTGGCGCATACCGTTGCGCTGGCGGCGGCGTGCTGCGCCGAGGTGCTGGTCGTGCTGAATGACCCGGAGGCGTGGCGCGACTTGCCCGCCCGCTTGGTGCCCGACGCCTATCCTGGGGCTGGCCCGTTGGGCGGACTGGCAAGCGGCTTGGCGGCGCTCACGACCGACAGGGCGCTGCTCTTGGCGTGCGATCTGCCGCTGCTTCAGCCCGCACTGCTGCGCGCCCTTTTGGCGGAACCGCTTGCAGGTGACGCGCTGGTTCCGCGTCAGCACAACGCCCAGATCGAGCCGCTCATCGCCGTCTACCATCAAGCATGTCTGCCTACGCTTACGGCGTGTCTTACGCATGATGAGCGGCGCATGGGAGCCGCCGTGCGCCGACTCGCCGTGCGTTACCTCGACTCTGACTGGTGGAGGCGCTTCGACGCGGAGGGGCGCTCGTTCCTCAACCTGAACCGCCCGGAGGATCTCGCGCAGGCCATGCGCCAAACGCTCCGTTGATGGGCAGGGCCAAGCGCAGCCGGTGGACGGATTCCGCGATTGGGCATGGGTTCTCTGTCGCTGATCGTGCAGACAGAGCGGGAACTGCGCTGCGCTCAAGGGCGTTCTAGGCTTATGACCGACAACGATAAGCGAAAGCGCTCACACGAACGTAGGAGGATTTGAGATGGAAACACGCAACGCAACCCTGCTCGGCATGCTCGGCGGAGCCTTACTGGTGATCGCCCTCGCCGCCGGAGCCTTCGCCGGGGTTACGCTCAACCAGCCGCCCTTGGCCCAAGCGCAGGGCAGTGGCGTGCCCGGCATGCGCCAAGTCACCGTCGTTGGCAGCGGCGAGGCGCACGTTGCCCCCGATATGGCGACCGTCCAGCTTGGGGTTGAGA
>CAIRDL010000078.1 GCA_903877345.1 uncultured Oscillochloris sp.
CACAGTTACAGGTCCGTTCGACGGCGTCATCGCCAGACCAAGCGACTCTGGCGCAGCTTGGATGGCCGTTCGCTTCTGTTTGCCTGCCTGTGCCTCCCTTCTGGTGCTAGCCGCTCTCAGCCAAATCATCCCTCTGCCATTGCGCCGAGGCGCTTCTGCGTTCCGAATGGCAACGTGGACTATTGGATTGTTCGCTTGGTTTGCGGGTGCGATTCCTTCCCTAATAAACGCAATTGACTGATGAAATCATCTAACTATCGGCCTGCAGTGGACGCCGCGATTGCGGTCTCTTTGCATGCTGAGCGTCGTTCGCGCGGCGCCACTGAGGCCGGGCGTTGGACTACTACGGATCTATGAAAACTACGCTCACAATTCTAATATCGGGCTTGCTGCTGTGCGGTTGTGCGCAGAGGCAGGCGACATCAGCCCATCGCGCGATTGATGCTATCGAGGCTGGAAAAGAGGTGGTCTGGAATGATGGCTTGGTCTTGCGCATCATGAAGCGGGATGGCGATTCCGTTGAGGGCATCCGGATTGTGAGCAAGTCATCGGATGGTCAGGAGACGACGACAACAGCGGACACCGGCAGTCTTTCGCCTGGTTCGGTCGAGAACCCCGCCGACACCCACTCTGTGAGGATTACTCTCCGCAATGCGCAGATTCAGGGCGCGACGACTCACGCGACCACCGAGACGATGATGCTGGTATTGAGGAAATGAGCATGATTTTGACGCGGTCCAACAAAGATGCGAGGTAGGCAGTGCGCCCGGTTGAGCGGTTGGGAATGTTCAGAGGCTCAACCGGGCGCGCTGCTTACCTCGTGGGTTGGACGAAGCCGCTGCGGCGGGCCAGAGGCGTTAGAGGAGAAGTAGGAGGCGGTAACCGAACCCAGCACTCTGAGTCGCGGCATCCCGCGGGCGTTCTAGGGGGGTTAGCGTGTTGCGTGGTGGCGGGAGGCGAGCCGGTGAGAGGGCCTTGGGGGCTTGGGGTGGCGGTGGCGACGAGTCGGGGCAGAGGCCGTGTGCGACCGTTCCAGCGCTGGGAAGGCGCGGCGGTTGAGGCGGAGGCTGGAGGGATTTGCCTGGCGCGGAGTTCATGAGCTGTCGGCGTAAGGGGGAGCCGCCCTGGCGAGCAGGACCCGGGTGGCGAAGAGGCTGACCTTTCCGGAGCGCTCGACCCGTCCGATGCAGCGCACGTCGGTGCCCTGGCAGTGGGGACAGGCTAGTGGCGGCAAGGCGGCGGTGGCGGGGCGCGGGGTGGGCTTGGGGGCGAAGCGCAGCGGGGAGGCTGCCAAGGCGGCGCGAGCCCGAGGCACCCGCTGGTGGCGGCAGTTGTTGCCGAGCAGGCCGTAGTGGCGGATTTTGGTGAAGCGGGGAGGCAGCAGATGGAGTCGGAAGCGCCGGAGGAACTCGTCGCCGGTGAGGGTCATGGTTTTGAGGCGGCTGGCATCAGCGTAATCCTTGTAAGTGAAGCCAACAGTGCGGGCGCTGGGGTCGAGGGCGCGGAGGCGGCCATTGGTGATGGCCACGCGGTGGGTGTAGCGTCCCAGATAATCCAGGACGGCGTCGGGTCCCACGACGGAGCCCTTGGCGAAGACGACCCAGCGCCGGGCGCGCGCCTGGCGGAGCAGAGCCCCAAACGCACCGGCGTCTTGGAGCGACTGGCAGTCTCCGTGGAACTGGAGTTTGCCGGTGGCGTGGAGTCGGAGCAGCCCGGCGCAGAACTTGCCTTGGAACATGCGGGCGACGGCGTGCACGGGGAAGAGCCAGCGGGTCTGTTTGGGACCGGCCCAGGTGTCTTGGGCGGTGAGGCCGCCGCCGGTGACCAGGCAATGGAGGTGGGGATGGTTCATGAGGTTCTGGCCCCAGGTGTGGAGGATGGCGGTGAGGCCCAGCTCGGCCTGGAAGCGTTGCTGGCCAAACTGGAGGAGGGTGGCGCTGGCGCTCTCAAAGAGCAGGCGATAGAGCGGGGCTTGGTTCTGGAGGATGAGCGGGCGCAAGGCGGCCGGGAGGGTGAAGACCCAGTGGAAATAGCGGACGGGCAAGAGCGCGCGCCGCTGCTCTTGGAGCCATTGGCGGCTGCGCTGATGCTGGCAGGAGGGACAGTGGCGGTCGCCGCAGCCGTGGGGCCGCCAATGAGTGCGGTGGCACTGCTGGCACTGCCACACCGTCCAGCCCAGTTGTCCGGAGCGACACTGGGCCAGACGACGCAGCACCTTGAGGTGGTGAGCGGGCAAGGGCTGGCGGTCGAGGTATTCGGGCAGGAATACCTTCAACACCTGGGCGACCGTCAATTCCGGCGCGGGGCCGGAGTGGCAGCTCATGCGGGGATCAGTGGGGACTTAAGGTCCAGCAATCCCAGCGGGCTTTGAATCTGGGCCAGGCGTTCGGCGCGCACGTGGAGGTAGCCGGC
>CAIRDL010000079.1 GCA_903877345.1 uncultured Oscillochloris sp.
CCATGCGGGGCACCATCCCGCGTGGACACTCCCGTGGGGTGCATCTGTTGGCTGCCGATGCCCCCGCCCAGGGTATCGTGGTGTTCCAGGTTGCGGTAGACACGAAAGAGCATGAGCTTGTGGCCGCACCCGTGGTGCTGCACCACCTAGCGTTACCGGGCCTGCGCATGACCGGCGACGCGTCGATTGCCTACCACCTTGATCGGTTCCTGCATCAGGTCACCGCGAGCCGGAGGGCCGAAGCCATGGCCTAACGGACTTTGCAACCGCCATACCGCCCCATTCCCCCGATTTGCAAGAAAAAGCCCCGTGTGGTATACTCCGCCTCGTCGTGAGTCTGTGGCCCCATCGTCTAGCGGCCTAGGACGTCACCCTCTCAAGGTGAAGATCGCGGGTTCGAATCCCGCTGGGGTCACCACTTTCTCACGGACCCGTGGTGTAGCGGTTAACATGTGGCCCTGTCAAGGCCAAGAGCGCGGGTTCGAATCCCGTCGGGTCCGCCATAAGAGCGGCAAGAAGACTCACAGCAATGTGAGTCTTCTTGATTCTGCGCAGACAAGGTTCGTGGTGCTTTACAGTTTGGGCAAATGCGCTGCGTCCTGTTGCGGCTTCAGGCGCGTCAGAGCGCCGCGCACGGGGCGAAAGCCCCGACCACGAACAGTCAAGCGCAAACTACTAGTGCTGAACCCTTGGCCTAGGAGATGATGAGGATGATCGGTGTGATCAGCAGGGCAGCCATACCGAGCAACAGGACGAGAAGTTTGAGTTGTTCTGTGCTGCGGCGGGTGGCGAGGCGCGGGCGCGCTTCGGGGGCGTAGGGGACGTTCGGCTGTTCGCTCAACAGAACTTGGCCTAGGTTGCCCGGAGTCCGCAAGAGGGTCTGGAAAAGGGTTGTGACCAGTTGGCGCGTAGTGATCAGCGGCGGTGCCCAGTAAGCTTCCTCAGGCTTGAGCAGTCGTCCAGTCAGTGCGCAACGGAGCTCACCGCTGACCACGGTGGGCTCACTAGTCTGGGGCATTAGGCCGGAAGAGTTAGTGAGATTAGCAGGCATTAGTTGGTTCCTCCTGATGTGCGTTGGCGGGATGAAGCGGGTGCCACATCGTAGCGCAAGCAAAACCGACTGAGCGCACCAGATCTCCCCGGCGAGACGGTGCGCACGGTTGGCTTACGAACGCTGGCGAACAAAACGCTCGATGCGCTCAAGGGCTTCCTCAAGCTTGTCCATCGAGGTCGCGTAACAAGCACGGACAAAGCCAGCCCCACTAGGGCCAAAGGCATCGCCGGGGATGACCGCGACCTGCTCCTCGGCAAGCAGGCGGTCGCAAAACTCGTCGCTGCTGAGACCAAGATGCCCCACGTAGGGGAAGGCGTAGAAGGCCCCTTGTGGTTCAAAGGTCTTCAGCCCAAGACTGTTGAAGCCTTGGACGATCACTTGGCGGCGACGGTTATACTCGGCAACCATCGCCTGCACGCTTGCCTCGCCGCTGCGCAACGCCTCAAGGCCCGCATGCTGGCTCATCGTGGGGGCTGACATAATCGCGTACTGGTGAATTTTCCGCACGGCGGCGGTAATCGTTTCGGGGGCGGCGAGCCAGCCTAGACGCCAACCTGTCATCGCATAGGCTTTCGAGAAGCCGCCGAGCAGGACGGTGCGCTCTTTCATTCCGGGCAGGGCCGCAAAACAGGTGTGTTCAACCCCGTACACCAGGCGGTCATAGATTTCGTCGGAGAGCACGAGTAGGTCGTGGCGCTCGGCCACGGCAGCCACTTCGAGCATCCGCTCCCGCGAAAGCACTGCCCCCGTCGGGTTGCTTGGGTAGCCGATGAGAATGGCCTTCGAGTGTGGCGTAATCGCCGCCTCAAGGGCTGCGCCGGTCACTTGGAACCCGTCCTCAACGCGGGTTGGCACATAGACGGGAATGCCATCGGCAAACTGAACGCAGGCGGGATAGGCGACGAAACAGGGTTCGGGCATCAGCACTTCGTCGCCGGGGTCAAAGAGCGCCAAGGCGGTGGAGGTCATCGCCTCACTCACTCCAACCGTAATCAGCAGTTCGCTTTCAGGGTCATAGTCAACACCATAGCGGGCGCTGAGGTGCGCGGCGATGGCAACACGCAGTTCTTTCAGCCCCGAATTAGAGGTATAGGCAGTGGTTCGGTCAATCGAGCGCTGTCCGGCAACACGGATCGCGGTGGGCGTGATAAAGTCGGGTTCACCGACGCCCAACGAGATCACGTCAGGCATCGTGGCCGCAATGTCGAAGAAGCGACGAATGCCTGAGGGTGGAATGCCACGAACACGGCGCGAGAGACGTTCGGACGACATGCACAGCTCCTATTCCCGCTGGCGGCTTGGCTTGCCAGTCGTGCGGCCCATCATACCACGCTGCCTAGTCGAGAACGCTACCAAGCCAGGGTCGAAAGGTTTTTGATTGCAGCTTTGCCGCAACAGGACGTGGTGCATTTGCCCAAACTGTAAAGCTAGGTTGAAACATGCTTAAGCATTTTGCTCCAAGCGGGCCAACCAAGGGAGCAGGACATCACAGAACGCCTCGGGCGTTTCGTCGAAGGGGCAATGACCCGACGCAGGCAACAGCGCGATCTCGGCCTGGGGCAGCACGCGCCGCCGGATTGCCTCGGCATCCGAGGGCGGGATGGAGCGATCTTCCGCGCCCCAGATGAGCAACGTCGGCCCGTTGTAGCCACCCGGCTGCAGATCAATCTCCAACTCGCGGCTAGCCCGCGTAACTGCGAGGTACGACGCGCCGCCGTAGCGCTGGAGCGGGCCGCTGAAGGTTGCGACTAGTTCTGAGGTGACGCGCTCTTTGCGGTGGTAGGCGGCGAGCAACCCTTGATGGACGACCCATTGGTTGGCGAATACCCCGACGAGAGCTTCGCCAAAGCCGGGTGCGCCCACCAAGTTGAGCATGAGTTCGTCAGTCAGGGTGAGCGGGCGCTCGTGGAGTTGCATCCCCGAACTGTTGACCAGCACCAAACCACGGGTTAGCTCGGGATGGCACCGGGCGACCTCGGTGGCGACCATGCCGCCCATCGAGTGTCCGACCACAATCGCCGGTTCGCCGATCACTTCGCGCAGCACGGTCGCAACCTGTTCGACCCAACGCGCCTTGGTGACGGGGCCGGGCGGTCGGGCGGAGTAGCCGAAGCCGTAGAGATCCAGCGCGTAGAAGCTGTGATGATGCGCTACCGGGCGCACAATCGGTCGCCAGTGATCAATCAGGGCGGCGTACCCGTGAATGAAGAGCACGGGCAAGCCGTGGCGCGGTTCAGAGGCCCAGTAGCGCGTAGGGCCATGCGCGCCAGGAAGATGCTGTTCGGTGACACTGTAGCGGTGCTCGCTCGTGGTGGGGCTAACGGCGATTGCCATGAGCGGGTAATCCTTTCAGAGAACTGGCTAACGGTCGCAAGAAACGCTGGTTACGATCTTCAGCATACCACAATCGCACAGTCTCTGCACAGGATTTGTTAGCAATAACCCCGTGCGGTGCAAGCGGCGAGAAAGCGCTGATACCCTGCCTCGTAACGCTCGGCAGTGGCAGGTTGTGGCGTGACGGTGACGCTGCTATGTGCCATCGCTGCCGTGGCGCTGTCAAGGTCTGGGTGCAGCGTTGCGGCAGCAGCAAGCACAGCGGCACCGAACCCAGCCCCCGTCGCCGCCGCAACCGCCAACGGTCGCTGCAGCACATTGGCGCGCATCTGGAGCCAGACTTCGCTGCGCGCCCCACCACCGGCAGTGCGAAGTTCTGGCGTGGTCGTACCGGCCAACGCGGTGATCAGCGCATAGCCGAGCCGCTCAACATACGCCACGCCTTCCAGGGTCGCGGCGTACTGTTCTTCATCGGAGGCAGGCGTACCGACGAGAAAGCCCCGTGCCTCGGGCCGGATGAAGGGGAAGCGCTCGCCCTCGCGGCGCAACGGGTAACTGCTGAGCCTAGTCGGGCTGAGGGCAGCGGCGGCGCGGTCGAGGGCGGGCAGGCGTGCGGCAGGCCACTGGTGGAGCGCCTCGCCGCCGATGTTCGAGGCGGCACCCGGCAGCCAAAAGCCCGCCGGGTGGCGGTGGCAATAGAGCCGACCGAGCGGATCGTGGAGGAGCTCCCGGCTCACGCCTTTAAACACCAAGGTGGTACCCAAGATGCTGAGCCACTGACCGGGGCGCGTAACACCCGCCGCCACTTGCGCCGCGCAACCGTCAGTCATACCGGCCACCACAATTGTCCCAACG
>CAIRDL010000080.1 GCA_903877345.1 uncultured Oscillochloris sp.
CCACGCAAATTTCCCTGATGCGCTCACCCCTCACCCCATCCCCCATCCCCCATCCCCCATCCCCCATCCAGCCTAGCGCAGGGTCGCCTCAAGGGTCATCGCCTCAAGGCCGGGGGCGAGTACCTTCGAGACGGGGCAGCCAAGCTTGGCGTCGTCGGCGAACTGTTGGAAGGTGGCCTGGTCAATCCCAGGTACCTGGCCTTCGGTGACGAGGTGAATGCGCGTAATCTTCGGGCCGCCCGCATCCAGGGTGACCGCCGCCCGCGTCGTCACCGCATCAGGCACATGGCCCGCCGCACTCAGGATGGCCGAGAGATACATGCTGTAACAGGCCGCGTGGGCCGCCCCGAGCAACTCCTCGGGATTGCTACCGCCCGCATTCTCGAACCGCGACACAAAAGTGATCGCCGTATCCTGCAAAACGCCGCTCTCCGTCGAGACCACACCCGCCCCACCTTTAAGATCGCCCCGCCACGTCGAGGTGGCACCGCGCTGGAACTCTGCCATCTTCGGCTCTCCTTTGTTACTCGTGTGCTGTTTCACCGGACTTGGCTATTATAAATGGAAAAGGAGCGGTGCATGCAGTCTGAGATCCGCATCATACCCATTCGTGGAATCGGCGAAGTTCGCCCCGGCGCTGATCTCACGACCCTTTTACTCACCGCACTAACGGACACTGGCCTCGCCCTTGAGGACGGCGACATCCTCGTGGTAACGCAGAAGATCGTCTCGAAGGCGGAAGGTCGTCTCGTAGATCCTGCCACCGTGGAGCCTTCGCCCTTTGCGCACCAGATCGCCGCCCAAGGCCGCAAAGACGCCGCCTATCAGGAAGTTGTGCTGCGCGAGAGTCGGCGCATTGTCAAGATGGCGCACGGCGTCCTAATCACCGAAACTCACCACGGCTTGATCTGCGCCAACAGCGGCGTTGATGAGTCGAACGTCGCCGGAGGGCAAGTCGTCTGCCTGCTGCCACTTGACCCTGACGCCAGTGCGGCGCACCTACGCGCCCAGATCCGCACGCAGACAGGGACAACTGTGGCGGTGATTATCTCCGACACCTTTGGGCGGCCCTGGCGTGACGGTCAGGTGAACGTCGCTATCGGTTGTGCTGGCCTGTTGCCGCTCAACGACTACGCCGGGGTCACTGACCCTTACGGCTACACGCTGCACGTCACCCTGATTGCGGTAGCCGACGAACTGGCCGGAGCCGCCGAATTGGTGATGGGGAAGCTTGACCAAGTGCCTGCCGCCATCGTGCGTGGCTACGCCTACACGCCCAGCGAGACCGCCACGGCCCGTTTGTTGCTCCGCGACCCCCGCGCCGACCTCTTCCGGTGAGAACGCACCAGCGTTTGGCTGCGGTCTCTATAAGGCAGCTTGCAGATTGCCGTAAGCTAAGGGAAGCGGATCTTTTCAACTGTTCCGTCGTGATCCGTGACTCATAACTCGTGAGGCGTGATCCGTCAGGGCGCGACTCGGTCACGGATCACGCATCACAGGTCAAGCGGTGACGGGACGTTTTAGATTTTCTGCTTCCCTTAGCCTTGCTAAAGTCTTGACACCCCTTCATGTTGCCAAGCAGACTGCTATACTACCAACCGTACAGATGGTCAAACTGGTTTGAAGGATGCCGTAGCGCAAGCCTACGCAGGTGCGGCAAAACTGCAAGCAAAGCCTACGTGCGAAGCTTGGAAGGTTCCTCCATGAAACCCCACGAGATTATCGCGCCTTGGAAGGGCGACAAACGGTTTACGGCGATTGCAAAGCGCGCCGCAGCACTGAAGAAGGCGGGCCAGACCGTTGACGCCATCAAATCAATGATTACGGCTGAGTTTGGGGCACCGACGGCGCTCCTGGGCCTGCGTGCCGAACCAGCACCCGCCCAGATCTTTGGCACGGTTGGGGCCAAAGGGGCGGCGGCGGGTGAGGGCGGGGCCGATATTGAGTATGGGGCTTTTGCGCAGCTTCAGTTGGCGCTGCGCCTGCCTATTGCTGACTGCGGAGCCTTGATGCCCGATGCGCACCAGGGCTACGCCTTGCCCATCGGCGGCGTCTTCCGCGCCTACCGCAGCGTCTCGCCCGCAATGGTCGGGGTGGATATTGCCTGTCGCATGTTGCTCTCGATCTTTGGCATTGAACCCGCTGAGTTTATCCGCCAACGGGCAGCTTTGTTCCGCATGCTGAAGCAAGTCAC
>CAIRDL010000081.1 GCA_903877345.1 uncultured Oscillochloris sp.
ACGACCGCGACCGCCAAGCCCTTCAGATGCGGGTCGCCCACGAGGCGCAAACCGCGCAACAGCAGAACATCCTGACCACCCTCCGCGAACTCCCCGAAACCTTACCCGCCACGCTCGAACTGATTGCCCGCCTCTTTCCGGCCCGCGTCGTGGTGCTGCCCCGCGCCATCAAAAGCGCCGAGCGTGCGATGCTTGAACGGGCGCGTGATGGGCGGCTCGGCTGGCGACCTTTGCACGCCTTAGCGACCACGCTTTACGATCTCGTCTTTGCCGATCCGCCGATTGCTGATCTCGAGACTGCTTTTGCACAGCAGAGTGGCCTTGAAGTTGCCTTTGGCGAAGGCAAACAGACCAATCGGAACGACCGCATGATGGCCCAACGCCGCGAGGTAGATGATCGCGGGCAGAGCATTGACATTACCCCGCACATCAAGTTGGGCGACCGCGCACCGCGCTTGCTGCGGATCCATTTTGCGATTGACCGCGAACGGCAACGGCTGATCATTGGGCACTGCGGCGACCATTTGGAGACCTTCGGCACCCAATGGAACGGGTGAGGCTTGGCGTGGGTCGGCAGCGCTGAGGTGGATGCAAGCGAGCTACGGGGGCGACACCGTTCCAGCGAGGAGCGTGAGCCCCCCGGCGAGTTGGGCATCGCTACAGGAGGTCTGCCCTTGCGGCGGGCGGCGGGCGACCACACAAGGCACGGCGTACTGGCTTTCCTCCGAGGCGCTGACCTGGTGCTCCGGCGTGATCCCGATACGGTGAATTTCCGCACGGCTCGGCGTGAGCCAGTGAGCGACGGTGATGCGGGCGCTGCTGCCGTCACGTAACTGGTGAATGTTCTGCACGGAGCCTTTGCCGAAGCTGCGTTCGCCAAGCAGGCTGGTGTGCGGTCGAACGTCGTGCAGCGCCCCCGCCACGATCTCGGCGGCACTGGCCGAGCCGCCATTGATCAGCACGACCATCGGCACCTCGTAGAGGCGGAGGTCGGCTGGCCCCAGGATGGTCTTCAGTTCTTTCAGCACGCCCCCATTCTCCTGCTCGTAGAGGGCAACGCCGTCGTAGAAACGGCCTAGCACCTCTTGGGCCGTGGTCAGGAAGCCGCCGGGGTTATTGCGGAGGTCGAGGACAATGCTGGTGGGATGTTGCGGGACAATTTCGCGCAGGGCTTCGTCGAGGAGCTGAGTGGTGGTAGCCTTAAATTCGGTGATCTGAATGTAGGCCACCCCGCCAGTGAGCATTTCGGCGTTTACGGTGACGACGGGCACCTCATCGCGGGTGATGGCGACGGCGAAGGTTGTTTCGGTGGGCGGGCGGCGCAAGGTTAGGGTGACGATGGAACCTTTAGGGCCACGGATCAGCGTGGCGGTTTTGGCAGTGGCGGCGGCGGCGTCAAGACCCGCAACGGCTTGCGCGAGTGGTTGCCCATCAACCGCAACAATAATGTCGCCAGCGCGCAGATCAGCGCGGGCGGCGGGTGAACCCTTGATGGGCCGATCAATCTGCACCACACCGTCTACAAAGCGCAAATAAGCCCCAATGCCCTCGAACTTCCCCTGCATCGCCTCGCGGTTCTGCGCGGCGAGTTCGGGTGCCTGAAAGGTGGTGAACTCATCATCGAGAGTGCCAAGCATGCCCCGAATCGCGCCATAGACCAACGTCTGCCGCACGAGCGGCGCGGGGTGATAGAACTCACCCTCGACCAAGTGCCAAACTTCCCAGAAAACCGCAAACTCTTCGCGCACCTCGCTCGGCGTCTCTTGGCGCGCAGCAGCCGTACCGAAGCTGGCAATGAAGGTGTCAAAGGGCGTGGTGCCAGCGGCCCGCGCCGCGACCCACCCGGAACCAAAGGCGACGAGGCCGACGAGAAGCGTGACGATGGCTCCGACGATCATGGCACGCGTGGTGCGAATCATGGCAGACCTTGGTGCGGACTGAGATCTGAGGATGAACCTAGCTTCAACTATGCTTTAGGCTACGACTGGTTGCTTTATGTTTAGGCAAGGCTTCGCCAGCGGTAGCTTCAGAACGGGCGCAAATGGGGCGTAGAGACGTAACATCTTGCGTCTCTACGCCCCGCCTGCATCGCCACCCTTCGGAGGTGGCGGCTGCTACTCCTTCGGCTTCGCCAGCGACACCCGCACCAACTTGCCGCGCAGCGTCACGCCAGCCAAACCTCGCAACACCCGTTGTGCAAGGTCAACCGGCACCTCAACAAAGGCGAAGCGGTCGTAGATGTCAATCGAGCCAATCTGCCGACCAGGGATGCCGATTTCATTGGCAATCGCGCCCACAATATCGGCAGGGCGCACCCGGTCAAAGCGGCCCACATCAAGGAAGAGCCGCGTCATCCCCGTCTCGGTACCGGCCCCATCGCCTTGCACCGAAACCAGCGTATCCTCCTGCGTGACTTCGTTCAGCAACAGTTTGAAGGCCGCCGCCGCCAGCTCGGTCGCATCGTGCGACTCGGCCATCTCCTCGACCATCAGCATGTACGGCTGGAGGTCGCCCGCCTCCAACACTTCACGCAGCGCCTCGCGGAACGCCTCGCGGCGGCGAGCGGCCACATCAGCGAGACTGGGCAACTTCTGGCGCAGGATGCGCGAGTGGATGACCCGCTCGATAATCTGGAGTTGACGCCGCTCGCGGGGCGTGATCAGCGAAATGGCGAGGCCCGTTCGCCCTGCCCGCCCGGTGCGCCCGATACGGTGGACATAGCCTTCGGGATCGCCGGGGACATCGTAGTTAATCACATGCGTCACATCGGGAATATCAAGCCCGCGCGCCGCTACATCAGTCGCCACCAACAGTTCAGACTGCCCCTCGCGGAAACGCTTCATCACCCGTTCGCGCATGGCCTGGCTCAAATCGCCGTGGATAATCTCGGCCATATAGCCTCGACCCTGGAGGCTTTCGCCCAAATGGTCGGCCTCGGCGCGGGTGCGACAGAAGATCATCGCCGAGGTTGGCGTCTCGACATCAAGGATGCGACAGAGCGCATCCAACTTATCGCGGGGCGAGACCTCGTAGTAGACCTGCTTGGTCAGCGGCGCGGTCATCTGCTCGCTCACCACACTGATGCGTTGCGGCGTCTTGGTGTAGCGCATTGCCAAATCGAGCACCGCCGAGGGCATCGTCGCCGAGAAGAGTGCGGTCTGGCGCGTGGCGGGGGTTTGTTGCAGGATATACTCAATATCCTCCGCGAAGCCCATATCGAGCATCTCATCGGCTTCATCGAGGATGACCATCTGAATCGCATCAAGGGCCAACGTACCCCGGCGCATATGATCCATAATGCGGCCCGGCGTGCCCACCACCACCTGCACCCCGCGTTCGAGGGCGCGCAACTGCCGCTCAATCGGCTGCCCACCGTAGACCGGCGTCACGCGGGCGGATGCATGTTTGCCATAGCGGAACATCGCCTCGGCCACCTGCATCGCCAACTCACGGGTTGGGGCCAGCACCAAAGCTTGGGGGACTTTTGCGACCGTTAGGCGCTGAATAATCGGCAGGGCGAACGCTGCCGTCTTGCCCGTACCCGTCTGGGCGTGGGCAATCACATCGCGGCCAGCGAGCAACGCCGGGATGGCTTGCTCCTGAATGGGCGTGGGCTCGTCATAGCCGAGCTCCGTAAGGGCCGCGAGGACAGTCTCGCCAAGCCCAAGTTCGGTAAAGGATGCCATGAACAACTACTACCTTGTTAAGAAAAGTTAGCAGCGCACGGCGGTTGGCACGTGCGCTGACATAGGCCCTGATTATACCATGTTCTGTGGGAGGCGTGGTTCAAGACGGGCGCGTGACTTTGACGTAGCCCTCCTGGCGGTCACGCGCCCGAGACCGATACATCGTAGGGATTAATCAAGGCCAGTAGGACGCGCTCCGCCAACAGGGCGCTTCGTTATGTTGCCTTGGCGGGTGAATCTGCTCGAATATAACCTTGCCAGCCTTCACGAACGGGTGTACAAGGAGTGTCATCAC
>CAIRDL010000082.1 GCA_903877345.1 uncultured Oscillochloris sp.
AGCAGGCCCGACTCATCAATCAGCTTGACCAGCGCAATGGAGGTAAGCGGGGCGAGGGACGAAGGTTTGAAGACGACGGTGTTGCCGGTAGCGAGGGCCGGGCCGAGTTTCCAGATCGCCATGCAGAAGGCGTAATTCCAGGGAATAATCTGGGCACAGACACCGTAGGGCTGGCGCCAGACGAAGCTCCAAGCCAAAGTCGGGAAATCGTTCCAGGGCAGCGGCTCGTAGGGCGAACGGCGGGCCAACTCGCCAAAAACGTGCAGCATGTGGAGGCCGAGGGGAACGTCGTTGAAGGTGGTAGCGCGGAGGGGCACACCGCCGTCGCGGCTCTCCAACTCAGAGAGGCGCGGGGTGTGATCTTCGAGCATCTTGGCAAGTTCGTGGAGGATACGGGCGCGTTCGTAATGAGGGGTGTGGGGCCAGGGGCCATTGTCGAAAGCGTCACGGGCGGCGGCGACGGCGAGGTCTACGTCGGCGCGGCTGGCACTCGCGACGTGGGCGAGGGTGGCTCCAGTTGCAGGTTCTGTGACTGTGAAGGTGCGCCCGCCCTCGGCGTCGCGCCACGCGCCGTTGATATACAGCCCGTGGTAAGGCACATCGCTGTCGGACGGTTCAAGCGTCATCGCTTTCCTCCTTCGGTTTAGGTTCCGGTTGCGGGTCATGCCGCTCTGCGTCATGATAGCACGCAGGCGAAGACGCGGCAAGGGTTGGGCGATGCGGCGTATGGCTACGTCAACGTCGTTCGCCGGGGGGCTGATGAACAGGAAGAACGAAAGCTGGTAGCTTCGCGTCCGTTGGCTTCGACACGCTCAGCCAACGGACGCTGGCTGAGCTTGCCGAAGCCAGCACTTTTGCAAGAAAACCTCGTTGCCAGACCAATTAGCCTCCCGGCGGACGGTGGGGTTGGTACCACAACAGAGGTTGCATCAGCCCTGGCGGCTCCCGCCGGGTGCCCAAGGGCTAGCGCAAAGAACTGCTATACTGCGAGGTCTGTGTAGGTCACTATGCGTGCATGGTAGCTTAAAGAGGGCAAGATCAATGTCACGATTCAATACGATCAAGCAGCGCCTGCGGGCGGGCTTACGGGCGTTTGCTGGTATCAATGAGCTTGTTGCCGTCACACCCTCACCCTTACCCCCGCCACCGCCATCACCCCCGCCCGCCGTCTTGCCGACCCATAGCCGGATTCTCGACTACTATCTCACCACGGCCCCCGATCCCCAACAGACCCTCGATCTCTTCAAGGACGAGTGGTCATCACAGTTGCCCGAACCCTACAACCACCTGCGGGCCGGAACGGTTGGGCTTTTCAATGATGTACGCATTACATGGGCCTTTACCCAGTTCGGCGACCTTCACGGGATGTCGGCCCTGGAACTTGGCTCCCTCGACGGGGGGCACGCCTATATGCTCGAACAGGCTGGTGCAGCAGAGGTCATCGCGATTGAGGCAAATTCGCGGGCCTTCTTGCGATGCCTGATCGTGAAAGAGTTGCTCAAACTTCAGCGTGTGCAGTTCTTGTGTGGCGACTTTGTGGCCTACCTCCGCACCGCCCCCCGCCGCTTTGACCTGATTATTGCCAGTGGTGTTCTCTACCACATGCGTAACCCCGCCGAGTTGATCGCCCTGTTGGCCCAGACGAGCGACCGCATCTACGTGTGGACTCACTACTACGACGAGGCCATCATCAAAGCCTCCCCAGTTTTAGCCCCGAAGTTCCCCTCCAGCACCCCTACCGAGTATGGGGGGTTCGCGCACCAACTCTATCGTCAGGAATACCAGGTTGCGTTAGCCTTATCAACCTTCTGCGGTGGCACCGCCGAACACAGCGCATGGATGTCACGAGCCGACCTCTTCGCCTGTGTGCGCTATTTCGGGTTCACCGCGATTGAGGTAGCCTTTGAGGTGCCGGAGCATCCCAACGGTCCTTGCTTGGCTTTCGTCGCTACTCGTTAGACCAGGTTTCAGGGGCCAGGTTTCAGGTTTCAGGGCGAGTAGATCAGAAGCCGTACGCGAACCAAGCGTATGAAGTTCTCACCACTTACCTGAGACAAGGTTCCAGGCTACTTGACAGTCTTGGCTGGCGCACGGCATCCTGATGCACTCGACCTGGCTCCTGAACCCTAGCC
>CAIRDL010000083.1 GCA_903877345.1 uncultured Oscillochloris sp.
GGGCTAAAGCCCCTACTACGAACAGTCAAGCTAAACCGTTTTGCGACATAGACAAGCTTTCATGCTTCTTGACGCACTCGACCTGAAACCTGAAACCTAGCACCTGAAACCTTGCCACCCACACATGTCCATCAGCGACCCACAGCTTGCCCGCCTTGTCGCCCACGCCCTACCGGGGGCACGCCTGCTTGGGGCGGAGCTACTCGGTGAGCGCACGCTGCGGCTTGATTTGCATGGCGGGCGGCGCGTCGTGTTGCGCCTTGGCGGGCCTTCTGACACCGGTGCAGGCGACCCCCTCGCCGCCGAAGCCGCCGCCCTGTTGGCCCTGCGCGCCGAGCTTGATCTGTCCGTACCCGAACTGCTCACCTACGAACGCACTGTTGCCGGCGGTGAACCCTACCTGCTCACCAGTTATCTGGAAGGGATGCCGCTGCTTGAGGCCGTGCCTTTGATGAGCGAAGCCCAGCGCTACGCCGTCGGGCGTGAGCTTGGCGCGCTCCTCGCCCGCGCCCACGGCTATCGTGCGGCGAACTACGGCCCGCTTGACCCCGCCGCCCCGCCTGAGGTAGCGCGTGAACCGCACGGCCAAGCTGGTGACGAGGACGTGCGCTACCTGCGGGCGCGGCTCGATACTGCCATCGTGGCGGCCCTGACTGACGGCGAACTTGACGGAGCCGGGGCCGCCCGCCTTGGCACTTGGGCCGAGGGCAACCTCGCTGGCACGGGAAGGCCCGCCTGCCTGACGCACGGCGACCTGCGACCCACACGGCTTTTGGTGCGTCACCGTGAGCGCGGGTGGGCCATCAGCGGCCTGACGGGCTGGAGTTTCGCCCAGGGCTGGCGTCCCGCCTGGGATCACGTTGCCGTGATGGAACATTGGACTGGCGACACCTACTTTAGCCTGCGCGTCGGCTACGGCAACGCCTACGACGCCACCACCGAACGGCGCTACGACCAACTCCGTGAGTTTGCCCTCGCCCCTTTCCGCCTTGTGCTCTTCCTCGAAGCGGGCCGAGCCGACTTGGCCCTAGCCCTGTTGCATGAAGGAGTCATGCCATGAGCGTCGCCACCCGCCTGCTCACCGCCGAGGAGTTCTTTGCCCTGTCTGGCTCACGCTGGCAAGCGCTTGCGCGTAGGTACGGCGAAAAGCCGCCTACGCGCTCTTGAAGAAGCGCACCAACTCGCGCACATGGTCAAGCACCTGCCCGTCAGCGCTGATTTGCGCCACCGCCTGCTCAGCCTCGCGAGCCAGACGGCTATGCTCCGCCGCATTGGTCGCCCGTAGGTCATCGTGAGCCAGGCGCAACCGCTCCAAGCTTTGGCGCAATTCGCTTAGATCCGCGACATACCGTGCCGCCAGCGAGCCGGATTCTTCCGGGTCGAACGCCCGCTCCAGACGCGCCAACCGCTCCGTCACCGCTTGTAAGTCTGTCCGCAGGGTCACCACATCCTCGCGCGGGGCGTGCAACGCCTGCCCGATGTCCCGCAACCGGTCACTGACGTAGTGATAGCCCGCCACCGCCGGACGCAACCCGGTCAGCAGCAGCGCAACCACCGCCCCCACGTAACCGATGGCGCTCACCCCGGCAGCGGCTAGCCCATACAGCGCCCCCGCTGAAACCACATGTAGCCCAAGAGCCAACAGGAGCGACCAGCGCACCCAACGCTGCGCGTAGGCCACTTGTGTTCCGTCCACGCTAATCCCCCGTTGCCGCGACTCCGCCGCCGCGACTACGACCCGCCGTGCCCCAAAGTGAAGATTCCAAGGAATGGTCACGACGACCAACAACCACCAACATCCAGCGAGGCCAATCACCCAATCCACCAATTGCCCACTAGGCATCCCCAGCCAATGCAGCAAGCCAAACACCAACAGACACCCCAGGCTCAACCCAAAAGCACCGCCGAGAAAACGGCCAAAGCTCCGGTCGCCCATAACGATCACCTCACGCTACTGGGAAGACTCCACGGTGATCATGAGGATAGCGGATCGGGTCAGTTTACGCAGCGCCGAGAATCACGAATCAGCACCATGCACCTGCCATTGCTGACGCTGCCCCTGATTTGGGCGCGATTCCTACAGGTGCCGCACGCCGCAGACTCGCCCGTGGCATCCCCGATTCGCCGCCCGCGCTGAGATGTGCTACGCTTCTACACTCTAGGACAAGGGCTGGCCGGAACCCCGATTTGGCGAGGTATCGTTCATGTCAAGCTCGCTCGCCATTCACACCGACCGCCTCACCAAGCGCTACGGCGAACGGGTCGCTGTGGACGCCCTCAGTCTCCAGGTGGCGTCCGGCGAAGTCTTCGGTTTTCTGGGGCCGAATGGGGCCGGAAA
>CAIRDL010000084.1 GCA_903877345.1 uncultured Oscillochloris sp.
ATGGGGGATCGGGGATGGGGGATGGGGGATGGGGGATGGGGGATGGGGGATGGGGGATGGGGGATGGGGGATCGGGGATGGGGGATCGGGGATCGGGGCTCCGTGACCGGGCCACGACATACATCCGCATCACGGGTCACGCATCACGCATCACGCATTACGCATCACGCATCACGCATCACGCATTACAGATGTCAGGATAACTAAAATCGCAATACCGCAAAAGGCACACTGTCACCCTGAGCGAAGCGAAGGGTCCCGGTCGAGATTCTTCGCTTCGCTCAGAATGACAAGACGCCTCACAGCGTTCCTTTTGCGGTATTGCCTAAAATCTTCCCCAGGAGTGAGCGCGCTTATGCAGTTCATCGTCATTGCGGAAACCGACCACGGCGCGGTGTCGTTACCGTCGCTGGAATGTGTTGAGGAAGCCCGCGACTTGGCCGCCGCGAGTGGACAGCCGGTGCGCGTGTTGTTGGCGGGCACGGCGCTAAGCGCGATGGCCGATGTGTTGGCCGCGCACGGGGCCGATACGGTGACGCTGATCGAGCATGAGGCGCTGAGTGACGGCGGGGCCGAACATTGGCTGAGCATTATGGAGCCGGTGGTACACGAGGCGGTCGCGGACCTTGGGGTGGATACATCCAGTGAGCCAGTGTTGTGCATTTTGGCCCCGGATAGCAGCCATATGCGGGCGTGGTTGCCCCGCTTGGCCTTGCGCCTGCGCGCACCCTTGGTGAGCCATTGTCTCCAGGTGCAAACCAATGACGAACGCCTGGTGTTTGTACGCCCAACCCACGGCGGCAGTCGGCACGAACAGATGGTATGCCCCGGCGCGCATGTGGTGTGTGCAACGTTGGCCCCGGGAGCGCGGGGATTGGGCGTTGCCGATACGCACCGACGTGCCCGCGTGAACCGCCTGACGCCGAATCTTAGTACCGAAACCTTTCACGAGCGGCGGTTGCACACATTACCGCCCGACCCGCGCACAGTTGATTTGCGTGAAGCTGATCGGATTGTCGCGGGTGGTCTCGGGGTCGGTGGCCCGGCGGGCGTGGAACTGCTTTGGAAGTTGGGGACGCGCCTTGAGGCGGCAGTCGGCGGGACGCGGGTGATCGCCGACCGGGGGTGGTTGCCGACAGATCGTTTTATCGGCACAACGGGCAAAACGGTGACGCCAAAACTCTATCTTGCGCTGGGGATTTCGGGGGCGAGCCAGCACACCTCGGGGATGAATCGCAGCGAGACGGTGATTGTGGTGAATAACGACCGCACCGCGCCGCTGTTTAGTCTGGCGGATCTGGGCATCATTGGGGATCTGCACGAGATTGTGCCGGCGTTGTTGGCCTGCCTTGAGGAATAGATTGCAGATTGTGAAACGTGATGCGTGATGCGGGATGCGTGAAACGTGATGCGTGAAACGTGATGCGTGATCAGCCGTATCGCAGCCCGAATCACGGATCACGGATCACGGATCACAGGTCACAGAGCGACAATCCAAAGGACATCTATGGCGCTCCTGAGTAAAGCAACCTCGCTCGCCCTGGTGCAAAACGTTCATCGGCTGGTCGGTCTGCCCAACGGCTTCCCGCCGCCAGAGGCACCACCCGCGCCACGAGTACGCTTGCGCGCCCCGGGTACCCGCTCGGCGGAGCATGTTGATGTCGCGGTGATTGGCGCAGGCCCGGCAGGCAGTGCTGCGGCGCTCATCGCCGCCCGCGCTGGCCTCAAAGTCTTGCTGCTTGAGCGCGGCGAATACCCCGGCGCAAAGAATGTCTCGGGCGCGGCCTTCTATGGCAGCGCGATTATGGACGAACTGATCCCGCGTTGGTGGGAACAGGCTCCCGTGGAGCGGTACCTGAGTCGGCGGGTGCTGGCTTTTATGGCCCCCGAAACCTCGGTGGCGCTCGATTTTCGCAGTGCGCGCTTCGCCGAACCGCCCTACAACGGCGTTGCTATTCTGCGCCCGAAGTTCGACCGTTGGTTCGCCGACCAAGCGGTTGCCGCCGGAGCCTTTTTGCTGAATGCGGCGGTGGTGGACGATGTGCTGTGGGAGGACGGGCGCGTGGCGGGGGTGCGCGTGCGCCGCGATGGTGGCGATATTCGCGCCGATGTCGTGATCGCCTGCGATGGGGCCAATTCGCTTATCGCCAAGAAGGCCGGACTCCAGCGCCAGTTTCACGCGCACGAGATGTCATTGGGGGTGAAAGAGGTGTTGGCGCTGGACGAAGCGACCATTCGTGAGCGCTTCCAACTGAGTGGCAATGATGGCATGGCGGTTGAGTATATCGGCTCGATCACCGAAGAGGTGAGCGGCGGCGCTTTTCTTTACACCAACCGCAACACCCTTTCGCTCGGCATCATCGGCCAGATCTCGTCGCTGGCGCAGCATAAACGTCGCCCGTACGAACTGCTTGAGGGCTTCAAGGCGCACCCGGCGGTCGCGCCGTTAGTGCGCGGCGGTACGGTGCGCGAATATTCCGCCCACATCATCCCCGAGGCGGGCTGGAACATGCTGCCGAAGCTCGCAACCGGCGGCATGATGGTCGCCGGCGATGCGGCGGCGCTCTGTTTTGTGGCGGGACTCTACCTGGAGGGCATCAACTACGCCATTCTGTCGGGTATTGCTGCCGGGGAGACCGCCATCGCCGCCTATCACGAGCAGGATTTTTCCGCCGCCTCGCTGGCCCGCTATGAGACGGCGCTGAAAGCCCGCCACGTCCTCGGTGATTTCCACGGCTACCGCCACGCCCCGGCAATGGTGAACAGCGAACGGTTGCAAAACCTCTACCCGGCGGTGATCGCCCACGCCGCCGAACAAATCTTCCGGGTGCGCGGCGAGCCAAAGCAGAAAATCGGGCCTATCGCGCTCGAAGCGCTGCGCCAACACAAGGTCGCGCCGGTCGAACTTATTCAGGATATGCTCAACGCGGGGAGGTCATTCGGATGGTAACGACGCTAGAGGAGCGGATGCGGACGGTGCGCTTTCGCGTTGACGACCGCCCACACATTCTGGTGAATGCCGGGATCTGTAAAGACTGCTCGGTGCGCGCCTGTGTCTATGTCTGTCCGGCCAATCTGTTCGTGCCGTTGGATGATGGCGGCATCCTTTTCAACTATGAAGAGTGTTTTGAGTGCGGTACCTGTTACATCGCGTGCGACAAAGAGGGCGCGATCCAGTGGTCGTATCCACGGGGCGGCTACGGGGTGACGTTCCGGGAAGCGTGATGGGGAATGGGGGATGGGGAATGGGGGATCGTTCGGCCAAACTAAGATTCCGGGATACTTTCTGAGGGAGGCGGAAATTTTTGAATTATCCTATCGCGAGCAATCTGTCACGCTGAGCGAAGCGAAGCGTCTCGGCGGGTAGTAAAGACACCGGGACGCTTCGCTGACGCTCAGCGTGACATGCTGCCGGGATACTTAGAAAATTCCCGCTTCCTGAGACCTGAAACCCGACACCTGAAACCTTAAAGAGGGCTTTATGCGTATCGCGGTCTGCCTGAAACATGTGCCGGATATTACGACCGTCGAGGTTGACCCGTTCACGGGGGCCATTGACAAGAGTCGCTTGCTCTTCGTCACGAATCCGGCGGACACGGTGGCGCTGGAACTGGCTTTGCAGCTCGGCGGCGAACGGGGGCGCGTGCTAGGCATGACCGTCGGCCCCAGTGCGACGGAGGCGGTGCTGCGGGCGGCGCTTGCAGTTGGGGCGACTCGTGTGTTGCGGCTGTGGGACGAGCGACTCGACGCCCTGGCACCTCCACTCACGGCGCGACTGCTCGCCGCTGCGCTGCGTGGCGAGGGTATGCCCGACTTGGTGCTCTGCGGCACGCGCAGTAGCGACGTGGGCAGTGGGCAAGTGCCTGCACTGTTAGGCGAATTTCTGGGCTGGCCGGTGATTACCGATGTTACGCAGATTGAATTGGAGCCGCACCAGGCCCGTGTGCAACGGCGACTCGACCGGGGCGCCCGCGAAGTGTTGGAGGTAAGTTTGCCCGCTGTGCTGGCCGTTGAGCCGGGGCTGGCGCAGCTGCGTCACGCCAGTTTTCCCGGCCTGATGCGCGCCCAACGCGCTGCCATTCCGGTGCGGGGGGTGAACGAGCTTGGGCTGAACATTGACGAACTGGTCTTCGCGCTGCCGGTGCATCAAGCATTCACGCCGCCGCGCCCGCGCTCGCGGCCCATCTTCACCCCCGATGCGACACGACCACCCCACGAGCGCATCGCCGCAATTGTCGAAGCGGGTGTCACTCGTAAGTCGGGGAAGGTGTTGGAAGGTGCGCCCCAGCCGATGGCCGAGGCGATTGTGGCCTTCTTGCGGGAACAAGGGTTTGTTTGATTTTTGGCAATACCGCAAAAGGCACGCTGTCACCCTGAGCGAAGCGAAGGGTCTCGGCACCCATAGTGCCCGCCGGGACGCTTCGCTGCGCTCAGCGTGACAAAGCTCACAGCGTTACTTTTGCTCTAGTGCGATTTTTTTGATTTTTGAACTGCGGACGGTGCTGCAATCTGCAATCTGAAATGGAGGAAGTCTTATGGCCGAGCCAACTCTTCGTGTCGTTGCCCACATTCTTGCCCGTGCTGACACCAGCGAAGCGATCAAAGCCATCCTTGAGAGTCTGATCACGCCGACGCGCCAGGAAGAAGGCTGCCTGCGCTACGAACTTTTGCAGAACAAGGCCGACCCGGCGGACTTCGTCCTTGACGAAGAATGGACAAGCGAGGCGCTGCTGGGACAACACCTAGCCTCGCCCCATCTCCAGGCGGCGCTGCCCAAACTGAATGAACTGGTCGCCGCCCCGGTGGATATTCGCAGCTATTCGTTGGTGGCCTAACCATGACTCGTCGGCTGGCTGAACTGACATGGCCGGAGGTGGCGGCGGCGGTCGCGGCGGGCGCGACCACCGTCATTCTGCCGTTGGGTGCGACCGAGCAACACGGCCCTCATTTGCCCCTGGGTACCGATACGATCCGTGCAGTGGCCCTCGCCGACCGTGTCGCCGCCCGCCTGCCGATGGCGCTGATCGCCCCGACGCTGCCCGTCGGTTGCTCCGACGAACATGCCGGTTTCCCTGGCTTGCTCAGTCTTGACGCCGCGACACTGGCTGGTGTGATTGTGGACTGTGCGCGGCGCATGGTGACTTGGGGCGTGCGCCGCCTCGTGGTGCTTTCGGCCCACGGCGGCAACGCCACGGCCCTCGTCCTCGCCGCCGAACGGTTGCGCGACGAACTGCCCGCCCTGACGCTGTGGCTGCCCACCGCGCTGCTTGAACTGGACGCAACGGTCTTGGCGGTTGCCGCAAGCGAGGCGATTACCCCGACGCAGCTTGGCCTCCACGCGGGCGAAGGCGAAACCTCGGAGGTGCTGGCGCTGTGTCCGGCCTTGGTGCGCCGCGAGGCAGCGGAGGCGGGCTATTGTGGCGAGTTTGCCGCGATTCTTCCGACGCTCCGAACGTTGGGGCTGCAAGCGGTGACACCGAATGGCGTTTTAGGCGACCCAACAGTGGCCGATGCGGCGCGGGGCGCTCGTTACCTTGATGCGTATGCGACCGCTCTGGCCGAGGAGTTAAACGCATTATGACTGTCGCCGCCGCCAATCTGTCCGCTCGTAGCCACGTTTGGGCGACCGCGCTGACCCTCGCAGGGCAGCCGGATTTGCGACGCAGTTTGGTGGCCGAGTTGGCTGCGTACCTCAACCAGCCGGAAGCTCCGGTTGAGGCACGTTGTCGCATCGCCGCCACTGAGTTGGCCGCAGCGTGGCAGGAAAGTGCGCCCACGCAACCCGCCGCCATCAACGCCTTCTACCGACAGGCCGACACGTATCTCTACGACCTGACGTGGTGGCACGCCCTTGGGCATGACAACAGCGTTCTGGCGCAAGTCGAAGCCCTTGAACTCGCCTTAACCCACCACGCCCGCACCGCCCTCGACTTCGGCAGTGGCATCGGCTCATTGGGCTTGCTGCTCGCCCAACACGGGCTGCACGTCACCTTGGCGGATCTCAACCCGCAGCTAAACGCCTATGCACGCTGGCGCTTCGCCCAACGCGGCCTTGCAGCCAACATCCTCGATCTCCCGCCGGGCGCACTGGAGCTTCCGGCGCAGGCGTTCGACTTCATCAGCGCGGTTGATGTGCTGGAACATCTGCCGAACCCAGCAGCAACGCTGACCGCTTTGGCTAAGGCGCTGCGCCCTGGCGGCACCCTCTACATTCACTTGCCGGGCGCGCCCGATCTTGCCCACCCGATGCACCTGTGGCATCAACCGGCGGTGCTGTTGCGCCACTTGGGTCGGGCCGGGCTTTGGTTGGAAGGGGCCAACACGCGCTTGGGGCAACAAGGCGCCAGTTCAACGCTGGTGCTGCGGCGTGGCACTGGCCCGCGCTACGAACTTAACGTGGGGCTGGAACTGCGACCTGATGCGGCGGGCGGCGTGTTGCTCTCGCGGCACCCGTTGGTGGCGTTGCGCCTCAATCCACCAGCCTTCGATCTGTTGGCAAGCTTGAAAGGCGCGGCGACCGCCCTAGAACTGGTGGCGGAGTCGCGGACGCTTTCACTCAACGCGGCCACCAATTTCCTCGACAGCCTCGCCCAACGCCGCTTGCTGCTCCGCCACATGCCGTCGCCGAGCGTGTGGCCCACCGTTTCGATTATCGTGCCCGCCCACGGACGCCCCGCCGCGACCCGCGCCTGCGTCGAGTCGCTGTTGGCGCTGGAATATCCCGGCGAGCCGCCCGAAATCCTGGTGGTGGACGACGCCTCGGAGCCGCCGTTGGCCCCGGCGTTGGCAGGGTTGCCGGTGCGGATGCTGCGCTTGGCGGTGAATAGCGGCCAATCGGTCGCCCGCAATCACGCCGCCGCCGAGGCCAAGGGCGACGTGCTGGCCTTCATTGACAATGACTGCGTTGCCGCCGCCGACTGGCTCACCATGCTCGTCGCCGCGCTGGACGAGCCGGGGGTTGAACTGGCGGGCGGGCGCGTGGTAGCGCCGCCGCCGACTGGCCCGGTCGCTGCCTTCGAGGCGGTGCGCTCGCCACTGGATATGGGCGCAGTGAGCGGCGCAGTCGGGCCTGACGAGCCACTTAGCTACATGCCGTCGTGCAATCTGCTCGTGCGGCGCGGACTCTTGCTGCGACTCGGCGGCTTCGACCCGGCGATGCAGCTAGGAGAAGATGTAGATCTCATCTGGCGAGCGTTGCAGGCCGGGGCGCAAGCGCGGTACGTCGCCACAAGTACCGTAGTGCATCACCACCGCGTCCAACTCGGCGCGCTCTTGCGCCGCCGGGCCGACTACGCTTCCTCTGAGGCCGACTTGCAGCGCCGTCACCCGACGAGCCAACGCACGCTGGTGCTGCCGCAAGTGACGCTCCTGCTCTTGGCTGCCTTGGTCAGCGCCAAAAAGGCTTGGCCGCTCAGCCTGGCGTTCGGCGCTACAGCGCTGGGCCGTTTAGGGATTGAAATCGGGGCGAAACGGCGTGACCTGAGCAAGAACGGCGTCACGCTGCCACCACAGGACGTTGGCGGAGCCGTGCTGCAAGCCCACCGTGCGGCGCTCTACCACTTGGGGGCCAACGTAACCCGCTACTACAGCCTGCCCCTGCTCGCCATCGGGCTGCGTTGGCCCGCAAGCTTGCCTGCATTGGCAATCCTCCTGCTGACGCCGCCAATCATTGATTATTACCGCCTGCAACCACGTCTAGCATTGCCGCACTTCATCGGCCTGTACTGGCTGGAATTAACCGCGTATCAACTCGGGGTGTGGGGTGGATGCTGGCAACGGCGCACCTTCCGCCCCTTATGGCCCAAGCTGCGTTGGGGCCGCTAGGGGGCAATCTGGTGAAGAATACGTGCTTGAGGCGAGCAGGCCATCCCCGCGACCCGCCTTCTGGATTGGGGAAGCGTGATTCGTGATGCGTGATGCGTAATTGGTCAGGGTGAGGCTCGGTCACGGATCACGCATCACGAATCATCTGCACGACTTGGATCATTGAAAATTTACGCATCCCTTGCAGATTGCAAACCGCTGACCACTCAGGAGAACATATTGATGCCAAAGTACATCATCGAGCGCAACATCCCCGCCGTCGAAACATGGTCGGCTGAGACACTGCACGAGGTCGCCCAGAAGTCGAACGGGGTGATCTGCGGAATGCAGGCAGCCGGCAGCACCATCCAGTGGGTGCAGAGCTACGTCGTTCCCGATAAGATTTTCTGCGTTTACATCGCGCCGGACGAAGCGGCGCTGCGCGAACATGCGGAGCGCGGCGGCTTTCCGGCGAACAATATTTTCGAGGTCAAGACCACCATTGACCCCACCAACGGGTGAGGAAAGCGGAAATTTCTAATCATCCAAGTCGTGCAAATGATCCGTGATGCGTGATCCGTGACCGGGTCGCATCCTGACCAATCATGGATCACGCATCACGGATCAGCTGGGATGGTTTGAATTTTCCGCTTGCCTAAGTAAGCGCCCCGCGTTCGCCGTCGTGTTGCCGACCAATGAAGGCTCTCTTTCAAGGAGGAATCTGTGCGCTACGCCAATCCGAATCAGCCTGACAGCAAGTTCAGCTTCAAGGCCCGTTACGGGAACTACATCAACGGCGCGTTTGTCCCGCCGGTCAACGGGCGCTACTTCGAGAATCCGACCCCGGTGACGGGGGAGGTGTTCTGCGAGATTCCGCGTTCTGACGCCGCCGACATCGAGCTCGCCCTCGATGCGGCCCACGCCGCCAGCCCAAGTTGGGGCCGCACCTCGGCTGCCGAGCGGGCGAACCTGCTCAACAAGATCGCCGACCGTATGGAGGCGAACCTGGAGCTGTTGGCCCTGGTCGAGACCTGGGACAACGGCAAGCCGATCCGCGAGACAATGGCCGCCGACCTGCCACTGGCGATTGACCAGTTCCGCTATTTCGCGGGGGCCATTCGCGTGCAGGAAGGCTCGATCTCGGTCATTGACGACACGACCGTGGCCTATCACATCCACGAACCGCTCGGCGTCGTCGCCCAGATCATTCCGTGGAACTTCCCGCTGCTCATGGCAGTGTGGAAGGTGGCCCCGGCGCTCGCTGCGGGCAACTGCATCGTCCTCAAGCCCGCCGAGCAGACGCCCGTCAGCATCTTGGTGCTGGTGGAACTGATTGGCGACCTGCTCCCGCCAGGGGTGCTCAACGTCGTCAATGGCTTTGGCATCGAGGCAGGCAAGCCGTTGGCGAGCAGCAACCGCATCGCCAAGGTTGCCTTCACGGGCGAGACGAGCACCGGGCGGCTGATCATGCAGTACGCCTCGGAGAATCTGATCCCGGTGACGCTGGAACTGGGCGGCAAGTCGCCCAACATCTTCTTCGCCGATGTCTTCGCCCAGGATGACGACTTCGCGGACAAGTCGCTGGAAGGCTTCACGATGTTCGCGCTCAACCAGGGCGAAGTCTGTACCTGTCCCTCGCGGGCGCTGGTGCAGAAGTCGTTCTACGGCGAATTCATGGAGCGCGCCATCGCCCGCACGGCGCTGGTCAAGCAGGGCCACCCGCTCGACACCGAGACGATGATCGGCGCGCAAGCCTCGAACGACCAGATGGAGAAAATCCTCTCCTACATTGACATTGGCAAGCAGGAGCAGGCCAAGGTGCTGACCGGCGGGGCGCGGGCCGAGCTTGGCGGTGAGTTGGCGGGTGGCTACTACATGCAGCCGACGATCCTCGAAGGCCACAACCGCATGCGGATCTTCCAGGAAGAGATCTTCGGCCCGGTGGTCTCGGTGACGGCCTTCAACGACTTCGACGACGCGCTGCACCTCGCTAACGACACGCTCTACGGCTTGGGGGCCGGGGTTTGGACCCGCGACATCAACACGGCCTACCGGATGGGGCGCAGCATCCAGGCTGGGCGCGTCTGGACGAACTGCTACCATCTCTACCCGGCCCACGCGGCCTTCGGTGGCTACAAGCAGTCGGGCATTGGCCGCGAAACCCATCACATGATGCTCGACCACTATCAGCAGACCAAGAACCTGCTGGTGAGCTACAGCCCCAAGAAGCTCGGCTTCTTCTAGGCTCGCGTCCTTGGCCTAAGGCATGGGTTAAACCAACTTGACCGTTTGGGCCTCGCGCCGCTAGGGTGAGCACGGTGGTGGGGCAGTGTCCGCGCTGGCTTCGACAAGCTCAGCCAGCGTCCGTTGGC
>CAIRDL010000085.1 GCA_903877345.1 uncultured Oscillochloris sp.
CCCCCCAGCCCCTCTCTCGCAAGCGGGTGAGGGGTGAGGGGCAAAAAGCGACTTTGCAACAGCCCTACCGGGAGGCTAAAGCCTCCGGCTACGGCTACGAAGCCCGCCTTCGCGGGCTCATCGAGCCTGCTTCAGCAGGCTTCGTAAACGTAGCCGAGGGCTTCAGCCCCACGGCGAACGACGTTGACGTAGCCCTACCCATCCGGTTTGACCCTTGACAAGCCCGTTGAAACCTTACCTTATGAGCTATGGCCTAAGCCAAGGTTCATAGCTGCTTTACAGTTCTAGCCCATGCAGAGCGTTCTAATGCGCTCGACCTGAAATCTGAAACCTGGCTCCTGAAACCTTGTCTAAGGTAATCCAGACATCTTGCCTGTATGCGGGCGGGACGCCCGCGCTCCCAGAAGATCTCTGCTGCTTTGTCCAGCAAAGGAACACTTCAACCCTTCCACAAAAGAACGAGCGGCGCATACGGTGGGATCGCCCCGTGCGCCGCTCGTCACAATCTTAAAGGCTTGGCCTGACCCGTTATTGCCGCTTCTTCAGCCCCATCTGGTTGTAATACTCGTCAATGCTGCGGCGCGAGGACTCGAGCAGTTCGCGCATGTTAATAATCTCCACATCGGGAGCCTTATTCCGCTTCTCAATGAGGACCCACATCCAAAGGGCCGTTTGGGCAATAAGCACAAACACCATGATGCCCACCATGATCCAGCCATCTCCGGTCATCGTGCGCCCACCTTTCTACAGCAGCCAGCTTTGGCCTATGATACCGCGCCTATGCGGTTGACGCAACCGGGTACAGTTCCCCAAGCCTAAAGGAGAACAAGCGTCTGAATTGCAATGGCTTGCGTCGCTACGCCCAAAACAAGGCGGGCCAGGGAGGAAATCCCCCCGGCCCGCTTGGGTTGTGCGGTCGAATGATCGGTCGCTGTGCGCTTACTTCACAACAAGCGGCACAAAGGTCATGAAGTTGCCGACCGTGATGCTATTGTTCGTCGTGGTCGTGTCAACCACCCCCGTCGGTGTGGTCACGGAGGGCGCGTTCTTCCAGTTGTTCGGGTTGAGCAGTGACCCCTTGACGACGAAGGTGACGCTCCCATTCACGGGCAGCAGCCCCAACGCCTCGTTCAGATTGCCGGTGCCGCTTGCGTTGCCACAAACGCCGCCGCCCGCCCCCACGCACGTCCACGTCCAGGTCGTGCTGATGGCGGCAGTTGGGAAGGTGTCCGCGATGACGACGCCCGTTACCGCATCGGGGCCATTGTTCCGCACCGTGATCGTTAGGGTCAGGGTGTTGGTAATCGCCGCCAAGCTCACGGCTTGCGCGGTCGCGCCCGTCCCCTTCTCCAGTTTGTAGCTTTGGCTAAGCTCGACTTCAGCTGTCCCCGCCCGCGTGACGTAGATGAGGTAGTTCTTCGTCGTCGTACCGTCTGCGGCGGTGACCTGCACGATGATGCGCGTGACGCCGATGCTTAGGCTGATCGGCGTCGTGGCGCTCACGCCGTTCACCTTCACCGTGGCATTGGTGTCGCTTACCGTGGGCGTCACGGTGAGACTGGCGACGCTAGTGCTGACCGCAACGGTGTAGCTCGTCTTGGTGGAGGCAAAGGTCGGGCTGAGGGTGCCCGTACTCAGCGTGAGGTTGCTCAGGTAGGCGTTGCTCGAGGGCAACCGCGTGATGGTGATGGTGTAGGTCTTGGTGAACGCCGTGTTTTGCGCGGTGACAACCACCGGGATTACATTGGCCCCAAGGGTAAGCGTGATCGCGCGCGATGCACTCCCCGAGGCGACAGTCGTGCCACTTACTGTGACCGAGGAACTGATCTCCGCGAGCGTGGGCGTGACAGTGAGCGTGATGGCGGTGTAGGGCACCGTGGCGGTGTAACTCGTCGTACCGGCAGCGAAGGTCGGGCTGAGCGTGCCACTACTCAGGGTGAGGTTGCTCAGGTTCGCATTGATCGTGCCCGCCGTGGCCCGCGTGATCGTGACGGTGTAGGGCTTGGTCGTCGTGCCGTCCTGCGCGGTGACAACCACCGGGATCACATTGGCCCCAACGGTGAGCGTGAAGGCACTCGAAGCGTTCCCCGAGAGCACGGTCGTGCCACTTACCGCGACCGTGGCGTTGGTGTCACTGACGGTCGGTGTGACGGTAAGGGTGATGCCGGTGTAAGGCACCGTGGCGGTGTAGCTCTGGGTGGCGGCGTCGAATGTTGGGGTGAACGGGCCGCTACTCAGGGTGAGGTTGCTGAGGTCGGCGTTGGCGGAGGTCGCAGTGCGCGTGACGGTGATGGTGTAGGTCTTGGTGATCGCTGCGTTCTGCGCGGTGACAACCGTCGTGATGATGTTGGTGCCGACAACCAGATTGCTGACCGTCGTGGGGCTGCCCGAGGTAGCCGCAACGCCTTTCACCTTCACGGTGGCGGTGGTGTCGCTCACAATCGGCGTGACGGTAAGACTGTTAACGCCATAGCCGACCGTGGCGGTGTAATCCGTCGTACCGGCAGCGAAGGTCGGGCTGAGCGTGCCACTACTCAGGGTGAGGTTGCTCAGGTCGGCGTTGATGGAGGCGGCAGCGCGTGTGACGGTGACGGTGTAGGGCTTGGTCGTCGTGCCATCCTGCGCGGTAACGCGCACCGGGATTACATTGGCACCAAGCGTGAGCGTGATCGCGTCCGAGGCGTTCCCCGAGAGCACGGTCGTGCCACTCACCGCGACCGTGGCGTTGGTGTCACTGACGGTCGGTGTGACGGTAAGGGTGATGCCGGTGTAAGGTACCGAGGCGGTGTAGATCTGCGTGGCAGCGTCGAAGGTCGGGCTGAGCGTGCCGCCGCCACTCAGGGTGAGGTCACTCAGGTCGGCGTTGGCGGAGTCATAGGTGAAGCCGTTGAAGGTTGTTGTGATGCCACTTGTGTCAGTGACGACCACAGTCACAACGGTACCCGCCGTCCCCGGAGGGGTGAGGACGCTTAACGAGAGAGCAGAAACAAAGTTCAAACCACCTGCCGTCCCGCCGAAGGCCACACCCGTGATCGTCCCCAGGTTGGTACCGCTGATGGTCACCGGGGTATTGCCCGCCGCCGGGCCGTGCGTCGGGAAAAGCGAGGTAATCGTCGGGGCTATCGTCAGGCGAACAGGGGTACCGTGGAGCGATGTCTTAAATGGATTAACGTTTGTGTCTACCATGTAGGCACTGAGCCGGTAACTACCTACGCCCAAGGCCGGGCTTGGCGTACAACTCCAACTAGATCCGGACAAAGCAGCGACAGAGCAGATCATGTTGCCTGGCATACCGTTTTCGATATCGTAGACGAAGAGATCATGACCCAAGAGACCCGTACCGCTGATGTTTGTGGGATCAGCCACCGATGTGATCACGGGCGAGTCCGGCATAGTCAAGTCTGGGGTGATGGATAGGTAGACGGGGGAGATAGATCCATCACTGACCACAATGCCATAGAATCTACTGGTCAGAGCCGCACTCACCTGGCAACTCCAATCCCCAGTGATGGCGTCTGCTGTGGCAGAGCAGAGGTTGATGGGCGGCGTACCCTGCTCGTCTACCGTGATGAACGCGCCAGGTGTCGCCGTGCCGAAAAAGACTGGTCGTGTACTGGGGTTAGAGCCATTAGA
>CAIRDL010000086.1 GCA_903877345.1 uncultured Oscillochloris sp.
CGTTGAGCGCCTTGATGTTGGCAACGCCCCGGTCTTCGAGCCAAGCTTCGAGGGCGGCAGCGCCGCCAGTACCGAAGGCGGGAATGCCGTCTTGCCAGGTAGCGCGCCCGCAGAGCACGCCCGCGAAGGGGGTACCTGCCTCGGCGGCAAGTTCGAGCGTCTCGCGGAAAACCTCATCGGTGACGCCCGCGCTCAGGTAGATGAACGGCTTCGTGGCAGCGGCGGCAGCCTCGCGGAACAACTCCTTGGCTTCCTCGCGGGACTGAGCCTGCTGACCGCTGTAGACCCGCATCCCCGCAACGAACTTCACGTTGACCGGCACTTCAACCTTGAGCACATCAACGCCGTACTCAGGCTTCGAGAACTCGGCCATGTAGGCGGTGACGTACTTCGGTTTCACCTTAGCGAATTCAAGTGATTTCTCATCAAGGGCGTCATCGTAGCAGAGCGGTTCGAGGAAGAAAGGAATGTCCTCCGCTTTGCACTCCGAACCGATGCGCTCGATGAAGGCGTGCTTGGTCTCGTTAACCTCAGCCGTATCAAAAGGATTGTAGTAGAGCAGAATCTTGACCGCATCAGCACCGGCAGCCTTGAGCCGGCGGGCACTCCAGTGGCTCAACAGGTCAGGCAGGCGACCCTTGACGGTCACATCGTAGCCAGTTTTTTCATAGGCGAGCAGGACACCCGTACCGGGAGCCTTCGCCGCCAGGGCGGGCAGGCCGTACTCCGGGTCCATCAAAATCGCGGTCGAGTGCTGGGTGAGCACCTTGGTCACGACGGTCTTAAAGGCAGTGAGATCAGCATCTTGCGCGTCGGCACCCCGTGCTTTGGCAATCGCCTTCTTGAGTGAACCGCGCTGATCCATCGCAGCGGCGGCAATCACGCCCTGGTCGTTCGCACACGCCTGAATCCCGGCAAACTTGCCCCTAGTGATTTGTACCTTCGCCATTTGTCCTGCTCCTTTGCAAAGAACCACGAAGTTGTATGGCCCAAGCCACAGCGCTACAAGCGCCATTATACCCGATACTTGCCCGCAAAAGGCTTGCTGGAACACGGGAGCACAGGGGAATTATGGTACAATAACGCCGCATTCCAAGCTTCTGCATAGAGACGACCTGGAGGACATTCTATGAAACAGGTTGTTGGTGTATTCACCTTCGTGATCGGACTTATCATGGGGTTGGTCGGCGGCGCAGCCCTGCTCGCCTATGCCTACCAGGCCGCCGGTCTCTACCCGCCTGACGATGCGACGATTAAGTTCATCGCCCGCGAACGGGGTTGGCTCCGCGACGACGTGTAAGTGTAGGCCAGAGGCGGGAGGCGACGGGCGCTTCTCGCCTCATGCGCCGAAGGGAGGCCGGATGGAACAGCCTTGGTGGGCAAGTTACGAGCCGGGTATCCCGCACAACCTGACCTACCCCGACCTCACGTTGGGCGACCTGCTTCGCAACACGGCCCGCGCTTATCCCACGCAAACGGCCACCAACTTTGTCCTGCGCTACATGTTTGATGGCCGCTTCACCGTTGGCGGGAAGCTCAGCTACAAGCAACTGGACGAACTGGTTGACCGGCTGGCGACTGCCTTTTATCAACTTGGCGTCCGCAAAGGCGAGCGCATCGCCGTGATGTTGCCCAACTCGCCCCACTACCTCATTACCTTCTTCGCCGCCATGCGCCTCGGGGCGCTCGTCGTCAATATCAACCCCACCTACACCAGCCGTGAACTCCAGCATCAGTTGAGCGATGCCGGGGCCGAGACCATTGTGCTGCTCAATCTCTTCTGGCCCAGGCTGCGCGAGGTGCGCGCCGAGACGCCGGTTAAGCGCGTTATCGTTGCCCATGTTTTCGACACCCTCAGCTTCCCCTCTAATTTGTTAGTTCAGCTTGCCCAACGCCGCACCCCCGAATGGGTTGACGTTCACCCCGAGCAAGACACCTTTTTCTTCGCCCATCTGCTCGCCAAGTATGGCCCCACCCCGCCTAAGGTGAACCTTACCCCGGAGGATACGGCGCTCTTGCAGTACACCGGCGGCACTACGGGTCTGCCGAAAGCGGCGATGCTGAGCCACCGTAATCTGGTGGCGAATACGCTGATGATTGATGCCTGGCTACCCTCCGCGCAGTCCGGTGGCGAAAAGATGATGGCCGCCATCCCGTTCTTCCACGTCTACGGGATGACCGTGGCGATGCTCTATGCCCTGTATAAAGGGGCCGAGATCGTCATCGTGCCCAATCCACGCCCGATTGAAAATGTGATGAACATTCTGCAACACGAACACTGCACCATTTACCCCGGCGTCCCAGCGATGTACATTGGCATTATCAACCATCCCAAGGTTGGCACGTACAATCTGCAGAGCGTCAAGGTTTGCATTTCGGGTTCAGCCCCGTTGCCGATGGAAGTGCAAGAGCAGTTTGGTCGCCTCACGGGCGGGCGGTTGGTCGAGGGTTATGGGATGACCGAAAGTAGCCCGCTGACCCATGTGAACCCGGTTTTTGGCACGCGCAAGCCGGGCAGCATCGGGCTGCCGGTTGCCGACACCGAAGCCAAAATCATAGACCTGGAAACCAGCGCGGTGCTGCCCTTTGATGGTGTGGCGCAGGGCGAATTGTGTGTGCGCGGCCCGCAGGTGATGAAGGGCTATTGGAACCGCCCCGAGGAGACGGCGGTTACGCTTGACGCCGAAGGTTGGCTGCATACCGGCGACATCTGTAGGGTTGACGCGGACGGCTTCTTTTACATCGTTGACCGCAAAAAGGATATGATTATCGCCTCTGGTTTCAAGGTGCTGCCCCGCGATGTGGAGGAAGTGCTGTTTCTGCACCCCAAGGTGATGGAAGCCGTCGTGGTCGGCATTCCGCACCCGCAGCGTGGCGATGACACGGTCAAGGCGTATATCGTGCTGAAGCCGGGCGAGCCGCCGACCGTCGAGGAGCTAAAGCAGTTCTGCGCGTTGCATCTCGCCCAGTACAAAATCCCACGGGCGATTGAGTTCCGCAGCGAACTGCCGAAGACGATGGTGGGCAAGGTGCTCCGCCGCGTGTTGGTGGACGAAGAGAAGGCGAAGCAGGGCTAGAGGGTTCAGCGATCTCACACAAGCCGCACGCCGCCTTGCAATGGGCTGTGCGGCTTCCCTTTGGTTGTCTGATCGTAACGCGCCTGCGGGCGATCCGTTGGTGCAGGCATACGACACCTTCCACTATAATAAATCTGCAACTAGACGTTTATCATCTCTTCATTTTGCACCAAGAGCCGCTGTAGTAAGATAGCCCTAGCCAAGTTGATGCACCATACAGTCTGGAGAGTTATGCCCATGCGGCAGCGAATGGGCCACGTCGCGAAACTGCTGATCGGCCTCTGGCTTGCAGGGGTCGCTGTAGCTATGTTCCTCGTGGTGCCACAGTACGAAGGTCTCGGCAATGCCGGCCGGATCATGATCATGCATGTGCCGACGGCGTGGGTAAGCGTGCTCGCCTTTGCGGTCTCCGCCAGTTTTAGTGGCCTCTATCTCTGGAAGGGACGCGTTGCCTACGATGACTACGCCCTCGCCGCAGCGGAGAGCGGCTTCCTCTTCACGGCGCTTGCCACCGTCACGGGAATGATCTTCTCGCAGGTGGTTTGGGGCGTGTATTGGAACTGGGATCCACGGCAGACCTCGATCTTCGTGCTTTTGTTGATCTACGCCGCCCTTTTCGCCCTGCGCTCGGCCCTTGAAGATGGGCAGCGCCGCCGTCAGTTGAGTGCGGTCTACTCGCTTTTCGCCTTCGTCACCGTGCCGTTCCTCATCTTCGTCGCCCCGCGCCTCGCTAACAGCACGCTGCACCCGAATTGCGCCTTTATTGCAGGGAGCCAATGCAGCGGTGTGAACCTCAGCGTGGGTCGGATCGGGTTGCTCGGCGACCGCAAGATCCAACTGCTCAGCTTGGAACAGCAGGGCGAGGTCGTGACCGCCCAGGTGCAGGTCAGCGAACCCGGACTGCGCGGCGAACATCTGCTTACGCCTAGCTACGATCTTGCCTCGGGCAAGATGGTTAGTCGCCCCGAATTCCCTGGCCTCAAGTACCAACTCGGTCTCGAAAAAGTTGACCTAGCGACGAAAAGCGTGTTGTTGAATATTGAAGCGCCGGGCACCGGCCTGCTTGACAACCGGATCACGCTCTTCACCTTTTTGGCCTCCATCACGGGCTTTACCGCCCTCTTCGTGTGGATGCTTACCCTGCGGGCGACCTTACTGAGTGTGCAGTGGGCCTTGGCCCAGCGTGAGGGGACACAAGCATGAATACGTTCCTTGAGGCCGGTGTGGCGATCTATGTCGCGCTGGCGGTGGCCCTAGCGGTCTGGGGCGGCGTCTTTCTCTATTTGTGGCGCATTGATCGGATGGCGCAGGCACTCAAACAAGAACTAGAGCGCGACCGTGCGCGGACGTTGGCTGAGGGTGAGCAGCGCCCTGTCACGCCTCGCGCCACGGTGACTCGTGTGGGGGCGGTTGGCCGCGAAACGGTCGAGAAGTAGGCCGGGTTTTAGGTTTCAGGGGTCGGGGTTCAGGGATCGGGTTTAAGCAGAAAGGACAAGTATGGCAACACTCACGCAACCTGTCAGACGTGGCTTCGAGTTAAAGCCGCTGCATATCGCCGGTCTCAGCATCATCCTGATCGCCGTCGTCTTTGGCGTCTTTGGCTTCCAGAGTGGCTTCCGCTCCTACACGCAGAAGGTTGACGAGGCTATCGCGGCAACACGGAGCGTCCAACTGGCCGGTTTCCTCGGTTCCACCGGCGAGTACGATGCGAAGGGCCGCTTCACCTTTATGCTGCAGGATGAAGACGGCAAGCAGGTCAAGGTGGTCTCCGACGACATCCGCCCTTCCAACTTCGAGCAGGCGATCAGCATTGTCGCCATTGGGCGCTACGACCAGGCAGAACAGGCTTTTATGGCTGATGAACTGCTTGTGAAGTGCCCGTCGAAGTACCAGGAACTCCAGCAGAAGAGTTAGGGATTTTAGATTGCAGATTGCAGATTTTAGGCAGTAGCGCATAAGGAACGCTGTCACCCTGAGCGAAGCGAAGGGTCCCGGTCGGGATTCTTCGCTTCGCTCAGAATGACAAGACGCCTCGCCGCGTTCCTTCTGCGGTATTGCGATTGTAGATTGCAGATTGGCCGCAGCCGGATGCGGTGCATTTTACCGTCTGTGCGGTTCGTAGTAGTGGCTTCAGCCACGTTTAGAAAGCCGCGCACGGGGCTAAAACCCCTACTACGAACCGCGAACTCGAAGCCTTGGCTTTCGTCCTGACCGCGAAAGGTTCACTATGTACATGATCGGCACCTTCCTGATCGTCGCCTCGATGGCGATGGCGCTCCTCGCCGTAGGCAGTTACGCCCTGGTGATTGGCGGCAATCGGTCCGCGCTGACGTATGGACGCTTTGGGGTCTACGCCACGTTGGGGACGATGATCATCGCTTGGAGCATGCTGCTGACGCTGTTTCTGGCCCGCCGGTTTGATATTGATTATGTGAATAACTACAGCTCACGCGACCTCGACTTCTTCTTCAGCGTTGCGGCGAGTTGGGCGGGTCAACCGGGCAGTTTTATGATCTGGGTGCTTTTGGGGTGCATCGCGGCTGCCGTGTTGGTGCGTAGCTCAAAGCATTTTGAGCCGTATGTGCAGGTGGTGATGATGCTCGTGCAGGCGGCCCTGTTGGCCTTCGTGCTGGTGCTGAACCCCTTCAAGCCCTTGCTCGAGGCAACGACCGGCCTCCCGCTGACGCCCGCCGATGGGCGTGGGCTCAACCCACTGTTGCACAACTTCTGGATGATCATTCATCCGCCAATTCTCTTTGTGGGCTACGCCCTCGCTACGGTGCCTTTCGCCTTTGCCATTGGGGCGCTGGTGCGGCGCGATTACGACACCTGGGTACCCCGCGCTTTGCCTTGGACGATTGGCGCGTGGGTTGGCCTCGGCCTCGCCCTGCTCCTCGGTGGCTACTGGGCCTACGAAACCCTCGGTTGGGGCGGGTATTGGGGCTGGGACCCCGTAGAAAACTCGTCGCTCGTCCCTTGGCTGGCACTCACGGCACTTATGCACGGCATGCTCATCCAGCGCACGCACGGCAGCCTACGCAAAACAAATCTGCTGCTGGCGCTTGGGGTTTACCTGTTGGTCTTCTACGCGACCTTCCTGACGCGCAGCGGCGTGTATGCCAACTTCTCGGTGCATTCCTTTGTCGCTGACGGCATCTTCAACGGCCTCGTGGGCTTCCTGCTGTTCCTCGTCGTGGGCGCGCTGGGGCTTTTCGTCTGGCGCTGGCGCGACATTCCCTCGCGCCCGCTGAGCGACAAGTTCTTTTCACGCGATAGCTTCTTCGTATTGGGGATCATTGCCCTTGCGGCGACGGGCCTTGTGGTGAGTATCGGCACCTCGATGCCGGTCATTTCCGCCATCCCCGGTGTGGGCCAGACGCTCCAGGGCTGGATGGGGCGGGCCTTCGAGCTTGACAACGGCACGCTGATGAACCCCCAGGCCCAGCCTTTTACCGATGGGCGTTTCAGCTTGGCTCCGAGTTTCTACCGCCAAACGACGCCGCCCCTCGGCATGATCGTCATTCTGCTGATGACCATTGGGCCGCTGCTCGGCTGGCGCGACAGCAACATGCGGCACTTGCTGCGGGCCTTGCGCTGGCCCGCTGTCGCCGCCGTTATCGCTGCGGTCGTCGCGCTCTTCATCAATGTGCGCGACCTGCTCGCGCTGTTTTATGTGGCGGGCGGCACCTTCGCCGTCGGCACCAATCTGGTCATGCTGCTCCGCACGCTCAAGGGTGGCTGGATGCGGATCGGCGGCTACTTGGCCCATCTGGGCTTTGCCGTCGGGATGCTCGGCATGGTCGGTTCGAGCGCCTATGCCACCCCGGAGGCGCGGCTCAATCTGAATCCTGGCGAGCGCACAAAGATCTACGGCTACGAGTTCGTCTTCAATGGCTATAAACTTGACGCGCAACAACAGGGCGTACTCGACTTCACCGTTAGCGACGGGCGCTTGACCTTCAATGCGCGGCCTTCCCTCTACGAAAACGTGCAGATGGGCACGACGATGACGACGCCCGCCATCCAGAGCTTTGGCTGGGCGGATCTTTACATTGCGCCGGCGGGCTATGACCCGGAACGTGACGCCCGGCGTCCGGTGCTTGGGCAGGACGAGACGACCACGATGGGGCCGTATACCCTCACCTTCCTCGGTTTCGATTTCAACCGTGAGGCGATGATGGCGGGCAGTGGTGCGATGAAGGTGAGCGCGAAGGTGCGGGTGCTCTATCAGGGCACCACGATTGAGCTTGCGCCCGCAATGCAGGTGGTGACCAATCCGGCCACGAACGCGCAAGAACTACAGTATCAGGCGGTTGACCTGCCGGGCGGTGCGAAGCTGACCATCGTTTCCCTTGAGCCAAATTCGGGCCGCGTGATGCTTGAGGGTAGCGGCACCGGAGTCGACAATCTGCCCGTCATTCCGGCCAAAGGCATCATCTCGGTCAGCGTAAAGCCGTTGGTCGGCCTAGTCTGGTTCGGCATCAGCCTGAACGTGCTGGGCGGAATGATCGCGCTGTTGCGCCGCTACTTTGAGGGCCGCGCCGCCTTGGTTGGTGCCCGCGTGCGGCTCCCGAAGGGCCTCCCGACCGTTGGCCCGCGCCTGGGGTCACGAGGTACCGGGCGCTGAGTTTGGGGGTTGGATCGAACGCACCGGAACGCTATGTGCAGGCTGAAACGGTAAAGTAACGAGGAACCTTTCTTTGCCCCCTCGCCTGATCGTAGCGAGGGGGCTTGTACATCCATTGAGCAATGCAAGATTATTACGAGACTTTGCAGGTTCACCCCAAGGCCGACGCTGAGACGATCCGTGCGGCCTACGAGCGGTTGCGTGAGCGGTACAGCCCGGCGAAGTTGGAAGGTGTCGCTGAGGAACTTCAGGTTCTAGCGCGGCGGCAACGTGACGAGATTGAACGCGCCTACACCGTGTTGGGCGACGCGACCCGCCGCGTCGGCTACGACGCCGAGGTGGCGGCACGACTGCCGTTGCCTGCCGCTGCCCCGCCGCCCGGGCCACTAAGCGACGTTGACGATGAGCACTTGGACTATCGGCCCTTGCCCCCGGCGCGGCGCCAAGAGCGTGACACGAGCTTCAACCCCCAGCCGCTTTTGCCCCAACAGCAGGTACGGGCCAGCAACGCAGCACGGAACCGCCCCGCCGGACGGACGCCGGAAGGTGGCCGCCCACTGTGGTTGGTGCCAGCGCTGATTGTGGCCGGGGCTACCTTTGTGATTGTTCTGGTGACACTGCTGACGACCATGCTTGGGCCGCAGCCACCAGCGGCGCAGCCAAGCGGCCCGCAGGTGCTCGACCCCAATGCGCCAACGGGCGTCCCGACGATGGGCGTGGCTGAAATTAGCGGTCAGTTTGAGGCTCAAATCGTAGCGGCGAAACAGGTTGCTAACGCAGCGCCGACCAACCCGCAAGCCTGGATTGAGCTTGGCAATCTGCTCTATGACAGTGTGGTGGTGCTGCACGAACGGCTCGACCGTGGCGACGCGGCGGTGCAAGCAGCGTATGTGGCGCGGCTGCCCCGTTGGCTCGAAGCGGTTGACGCCTATAGTAAAGCCCTTGCAATTGCCCCCACCAACGCGATAGCGCGGGCCGATCTGGCGACGAGTCTCTGCTACTACGGGCAGGGCGTGCAAGATCAGAGCTATGTACAGCGGGGCATTGCCGCTGCAGAGCAAGCGCTCAAAGATCGCCCGGAGGAGGGACGGGCCTTGCTGAGTGCAGGCATCTGCTATGCGGTTGCCGACCCGCCACAGACTTCACAGGCGCTCGCACAGTGGCAGAAACTGGTGGTACAGCCGAACGCCGAGCCGACGTTGGTCTTCCAAGCGCGCCAACTTATTCAGAAGTACAGTCGGTAGGATTATGGATTGTAGAG
>CAIRDL010000087.1 GCA_903877345.1 uncultured Oscillochloris sp.
AAAGCCGTTGGAACCATCGGGAGCAGTTGCCGCTTGATGAAGTTTTTCGCAGCTTGGGGCAAGTGCGCCGAGAGCGCGACTACAGCCTCGAAGACCTCTATGATCGGCTCCGCGAGGTGCGCCTGCTGTTGGGCGTGGGGCAACACGCGGCCCGCTTCGTCAACCCCACGCTGCACGCCTACTGCGCGGCGGTAGCACTCACCACCCAACCCGCGAGCGCCGAACGGCTCGCCGACATCGTGGCCCTCTGCGCCAGCGCTGAACGCCTGAGTTGGTGGGAAGATGTGCTCTACGCGCTCGCCGACCTCATGGCCGACCCGACGCCGCTGTTCGAGCGGCTCGCCGCCGCGATTCGTGGCGGCAGCAGCACGCACACGCTGTTGGCGGCACGTTGTCTGGAGGCGCTGTCGCTTGAGCAAGAGGCGCGTTTGGCGGGCGCGTTGCGGGCGGAACTGATTGACGCCTGTTTGCTGCGCCTACGGATCGAACGCGAGCCATTGGCGGAGCGCCGCGAGCAGTTTGTCGCCGCCCTCGGTCGCCTCAACTACGCCGAAGTGTGCCACGCCTTGCAGCGTATTTTGGTTGAAAAAGTGCGTCTATCCTCCAGTGGGCCACGCTACGAATACACCAATGTCCGCATCGCCGCTGCCCGGGCGCTCCGTAACATTTACCAAGCGACGGCACCTGAAACGAGCGCCGTTACGTCGGCCCAAGTGGCGCCGGACGAAGCAATGTTGGAGCGCAGCATCAACATCTGGCGCAAAGGGCCGGCGGGGCGGGAGGAATTCCGCGACCTGCTCCGCACCTCACGCTCGGCCCCGGAGCGAGCGCTGGCGGCCTTTGCGCTGGGCGACCTCACCGACACGCCGAGCAACAAACTGCGTGACGCCAAACACCTATTGCGGGTCATTCTCAGCCCGCTTGACCGGACGGCGCAGACGGAGATTGCTGATTGGCAAGATACGATGTGGGCTGCCGCCGACGCGCTGACGCTGTTCGACCCCGCGTTAGTCACGCCCCTGCTGACCGTCATGGTTAGCCGAAACAAGACTATTCCCGACAATGCGGTGCAGCCCTTGGCCTACTTAGCGGGCCGCGTGCGGGCCACCAACCAACCGATCATTGACTGGCTGATCCGGCTGTTGGTGAGCAACCCCGATTTAGCGGTCAAAGCCAAAGCACTCCAATCGCTCGCCTGGATGGGCATTGACTTTGCCAACATGCGCTTGAAGCTCAAAGACGGGCATCCAAGGGCCACGCTCAAGCTGATCATGCAAGACATCGCCGCCGCCCGTCAGGTGCGCGGGCTGAGTCAGGACGACCTGATGCTCAAACTGCCCACAGATGAAGCGGGCGGCGACGAGATCTACCTGCGGCGCAAAGCGCTTGAGGCGTTGGCTTGGATTGGGGACAGCGCGACGCTCAAAGACTTGGGGGCGCTGTGCGGGCATTGGCCCATCGAACTGCGCGAGGCGTGGTACCTTGCCGCCGCGACGATCACGGGGCGTTTGGGGCGGGCGAGGGCGTAGCTCGGCATCCTGAAAAGGATGGTATCATCCGGGCCTGAACTGGTTTTAGAGGCAAACATTCTATGAACAAAGGTGTGCTCTACGCCGCAGGTGCCTACACCGCCTGGGGTCTGTTACCGATCTTTTGGAAAGCCCTCCAGCACGTCCCGGCGCTCGAGATTTTGGCCCACCGCGTCGTCTGGGCGCTGGTCGCCACCTTGGCGCTGGGCGCGACCCGTAATTCTTGGGCGTGGCTCGGCACGGCCCTGCGCTCGCGGCGCGTCTGGCTCACCTTTGGCAGCACAGCGCTGCTACTCTCGGTCAACTGGGGGCTGTACATCTGGGCAGTGAATGCCGGCCATGTGATCGAATCGAGCCTGGGCTACTTTATCAATCCCTTAGTTAATGTCTTCCTCGGCGTGGTTTTCTTGCGCGAACGCTTGCGTCCTGGGCAGACCATCGCCATCGGGCTTGCCTTGGCCGGGGTGCTTTACCTGACCGTGACCTACGGCGCACCACCGTGGATCGCCCTGATCCTGGCGGGTACCTTCGGCAGCTACGGGCTGCTACGGAAGACGGCTCCGCTCAATTCGCTCGAAGGCTTCACTTTCGAGACCTTGGCGATGTTCCCGTTGGCCCTGGCGTTCCTGATCTTCACCGAGGTGACGACGGGCGGGGCGCTTTTCCACGCGGGTTGGGGCACGACGCTGCTCCTCGCTTCATCGGGCGTGATTACCGCCGTACCATTGCTGTTCTTCGCCTCCGGGGCGCGCCGCGTGACGATGACCACCCTCGGGTTGCTTCAGTACATCGCGCCGACGCTCCAATTCATCCTGGGTGTCACCCTGTATGGCGAAACCCTCACCCCTGAGCGCATGGTGGGCTTTGCCTTTGTGTGGCTGGCCCTGGTCATCTACACCGTCGAAGGCGTCGTCAGCGGTGGGCGGGCAGCCCGTGCGCGCACGGTCGCAGCGCTGAAATAGGCCGTCGGTGGCGGGGGCCATACCTGTAAAAGTATGCTATACTCCCGATGCTTTCCATGATTCTGGACTGGTTTACACGAGAAAAGGGTGGCCTTTATGGAAAAATCATATCAAAAGGTTATCATAATTAACCCCAATATTCGAAATGGTAAACCGATCATTCGCGGTTTACGGATTACGGTCTATGATGTCTTATCCTATCTTGCGGCTGGCATGTCCCCAACTGAGATCCTGGCGGATTTTCCCGATCTCACCGTAGAGGATATTCAAGCATGTTTAGGCTATGCCGCAGATCGTGAACGACAAACTACAATAACTGTAGCATGAAGCTACTCTTTGATCACCATCTCTCGCGAAAGCTAGTATCTCGCCTCGCGGATATTTTTCCAGACTGAAGTCATGTGGTATTCCACGGGCTTGCGTGTGCTGAAGATAGCGCTATTTGGTCATTTGCACGGAATAATGGTTATATAATCGTCACAAAAGACTCTGATTTTAATGATATGAGTACACTTCACGGCGCACCGCCAAAAATCATCTGGCTTCGCATTGGGAATTGTACGACGACAATGATCGAGACCATGCTTCGTCGCCATGTAGCGAGCATTCAGCACTATGCCAACAACCTGGACGGTACCATTCTAGAAATCAGCTGACCTTTGGATATTCTGACAGCCCTGCTCACTATGTCAGTAACCCCCTGCTAAAGCGGGAGGCTTGTGGAGCAATCTGCAAGCCGGTGCTGACCAGTCTCCGCCGCCAGCGCACGCTGACGGGGCTAGGCTAACGGCAAGCGTTCACGACCTACCGGCAGGTGCGTTGCCAGCCTGCCACTCTAGAACCTAGGCATCAACCAAAAGAAAGGGGAGCGGCGCTTCCTCCCTAAAGGGGCGGGTTTCCGCACCAGATTCTTATGAAGCCTAGCGGCATTCCCCTGCGCCTTACTGGGGTCACGAAGAACTTTGTGTCCCGTGGGCGAAGCATCGAGGCGCTCGCCCCGCTCGCCCTTGAGGTGCGCGCCGGTGAGTTTGTCTGTCTGCTTGGCCCCAGCGGTTGCGGCAAGTCTACGCTGCTCAGCCTCATCGCTGGCCTCGAACCCCCGAGCGCCGGGGCCATTTTCGCTGATACGCGCCCCGTTCGTGGCCCCGGCACCGACCGGGTGCTGCTTTTTCAAGAGGCCGCGCTCTTCCCTTGGCTCGATGTCCAGCGTAATGTCGAGTTTGGCCTGCGGCAAGCCGGACTCCCCGCCGCTGCCCGTGCCCGTACCGCCCGCCACTTCATTGATCTCGTACACCTGACCGGCTTCGAGCACAGTTTCATCCACCAACTCTCTGGCGGCATGCGCCAACGCGCCGCCCTCGCCCGTGCGCTCGCCCTTGACCCGGCGGTGCTGCTGATGGACGAACCCTTCGGCGCACTCGATGCCCTGACCCGCGACCGCCTTCAGCTTGAGCTTGAGACGATTTGGGCGGCGACCGGCAAGACGATTCTCTTCGTCACTCACAATGTCCGCGAGGCTGTCGCGCTGGGCGACCGCGTCCTGCTCTTCTCGCCGCGCCCAGGGCGGATTGTGCGCGAGTTC
>CAIRDL010000088.1 GCA_903877345.1 uncultured Oscillochloris sp.
GATCTGTTCGGGTGGCACGCCGCCGCACGCTGCGCCCGCTTTGCAGGCCGCCGCAGCGAGAGCCGCCACCGTGCCAGCGAGGCGTTCGAGGTAACGCGCCTGAGCAACTTCACGGGGGCGGAAGGGCGGCGGCGCGGCGAGGGTCGCCTCAGTGATCTGCATAACGGCCTGAGAGTAAAAGCTGATCACCCGTGGGTCGGGGCTTTGCGCCATCGCGCCCGCCGCTAACGCAAACAGGTAGTCGCCCACCATTAGCGCGACCCCGTGGTGCCACTCGCCAACCTGCGGCACCCCACGTCTGCGTTCGCGCTCGTCAATCAAAGCAGCGTGAGCTTGGGTCGCGGCGTAGATGAACTCGATAGCAACCGCCGCATGGGCGACCCGGTCACGCTGATAGGTGCCAATCTGCGCCGCCAATAGGACGAGGGCGGCGTGGGTGCGGGTTGCACCAGGGACGAGCAGCCGGGTCTCGGCTACGCCGATCACCGCAGCCCGCAAGCGGGTGCGCTCAAGCACCAACTGCTCGACGTACTGTACGTCGGTTGCGAGGTCGGGCGGAAGGGGAAACTGGGTCATAGGTCGTCCGTGGTTCGTAGCAGAAGCTCTCGGCAGTGTTGCCCCAAGGCACGAAGCGGCATGGATGCCCATTATACGGCTTGTCAGGCTGCCGTTGGTTGTGCTTTTGCCAGGGTAGGGCTCCAGCGTTAGTCCCTACGAACTTGGTCTGATGCTATAATCCGGCTTTGTGCGCTACGCCCCCTGCTCAACAAGGCCACCAATGTCCCTCTCGCCCAGCCCGCCCTCAGGCTTGCCCTTCACCCCCGTCTTTAGCGGCCACGAGACCTTTGCCCTGCGCGGCACTTGGCTCAAGAAGGCTTATGATCTGCTTCAGGCCACCCCCGAACGCTTTGCCCACGAAGAGGCGTTCGTTTGGCTCGGCGTCGGCAAGAATATGGCCCAGTCGATTCGCTATTGGGGACGGGTTTGCGGCATTTTCGACCGTCTGCCCAATGGTGCGGGCTATGCCAGTACGCCCCTCGGCCACGCGCTCCTCGCTGATGACGGCTGGGATCCCTTTCTCGTCACCCCCGCAAGCCGTTGGCTCTTGCATTGGCAGCTTGCCGCCCGCCCCGAAACGGCTTTTTCCTGGTACTACACTTTTAACCTGCTCCACACTGGTGCCTTTACTGCCGATCAGCTTGCCAGCCAAATTGCCGCTGAGGCGTTGCGGCGCGGTTGGAAAGTTTCTTCGCCCGCAACCCTGCGCCGCGACGTGGACTGTCTTTTGCACTGCTACGTGCGCCCCGCTGCGAAAGAACTTGCCACTGCGGTCGAGGATGCCCTGGCCTGCCCTTTGCGTGAACTCAATCTGATCCAGTTGCTCCCTGGTGAGCGGCGCTATACCCTGGCAAGCAGCCCCCAGCCCGATTTACCCACCACCCTTGTCCTCTACGCTGCGTTGCGCCAAGTCCAAGCCGTCGGGCGCCAAACCCTGGCGCTGCATGAGTTGGCTTATGCGCCTGGCTCACCAGGCCGCGTCTTTCGCCTGACTGAGGATGGCTTGCTCGCTCGCTTGCTGCGTTTAAGCGAATTAACCGGCGGGCGGGCGTACTTTACTGAAGCGGCGGGCATTCGCCAATTGGCTTGGCTCGACCCGTCTGATGCGCCACTGCTGCGCCAATTACTCCAGCAAGCCTTTGCCGACGAGGTGGCCCCATGAGTCCCAGCGGTGCTGTTCTGTCTATCGAAGAGCGCTATACGCGCTCTGTCCATCTGGTGCGCGATTTCCAACAGCGCCGTAAGGCTCTTGATGGCTATCAGATGACACCCCTGGTGTTCCAAACCCTGACCCGCATCGTCGCCGGTTTGGCCCCCAATGCCCGCTCCCGTGCTTTCTCGCTCGTCGGCCCTTACGGCTCCGGCAAGTCGGCGTTCGGCCTCTTCAGCGCTCATCTGCTGGGGGGCGATACGGCTCACCGCCGTGGGTTGATCCGTCAGTATGGCGACGAAAGCGCCCTCGCGCAACCGCTCCTTGATGCGCCACTGCTCCTGCCGGTGTTAGTCAGTGGCAGCAATAGCTCCCTTCGCTTCAGTCTTTTGCGCGGGCTGCGTGAGGTGCTGGTCACGACGCCTGCCCTACGTTCCACCACCGCTGATCTCCTTGCCAAGCTCGACACCGCTCTTGCTACGCCCGAACTTGACCCGCAGTACGTCGCGGAGTTGTTTGAAGCGGCTGCCCAGACGGTGCGCCAGCACACGCCTTA
>CAIRDL010000089.1 GCA_903877345.1 uncultured Oscillochloris sp.
CGGTCGGCATAGTCGCCAAACTGGTCAGCGGCCAACGGGGCCAACTCGGGCAGATGCTGCCAAATCGCCTGTTCGAGCGTCACCGCGTGCTCAGGCGAAACGCCGCCGTCAATCTCGAGGATGTCCACCGGACGCCCACCGTCGCGGCCCAACTCCAGACGCACGCCGGTATCGGCTTTCTGGCCGTTCGCGGCGAGGTAGGTCAGGTCGGGGTGCGGAATGGTCGGGCGCAGGGTCAGGCGCACATTCAGGTTCGAGCCTGCATCCTCCGGGGCGACCCCGCGCTCGGGGTAGAACTGCACCACGATGTCGGCGTGGTCGCGCTGGGGGCGAATGTAGGCCGCCGAGTCGGGCTCACGTGCCGCCATCTCCTTCAGCACCTGCTCGGGCGCATAGCCGCGCTTCGCCACATCGCGCTTGATCTTCCAGACTGTCCGCAGATCCTCCGGCGGGTTCAGGTAGACCTTCACATCGTAGAATTGGCGCAAGGTTGCCGACGAAAAGCCGAGCAAGCCCTCGATGATCACAAACTCTTTCGGCTGCAGGTATTCCGGGCGCACCAAACTGCCCGTCGCATGGTCGTAAACCGGCTTCAGAATGGGCTGGCCGTAGTGCAACCGCTCGATGTGCAACTCCATGATGTCAAGGTAGTTGGAGTCGGGATGCAGGGCCGTCACGCCGAGGGCGGATCGCTCGATCCGGTCGTACTTGTGATAATCGTCGGTGCAAACGTGCGTGACCCGATCCGGGCCAAGCAATTTGACCAAGCCGGAACTGATGGTGGTCTTCCCTGCGGCGCTGTCGCCCACAATACCAATGATGATCGGTCGCTTACGCATGACCTTCCCCTCTCGCTGTGTGGAAGTCTTAGGGTTTCAGGAGGCGACCAGTTCGCCCACGGTGTCGGCCACCCGCTCGGCGGTGAGGCCGAAGTGGCGGTAGAGCTCTTTGTACGGGCCGGAGGCACCGAAGCTGTCAATCCCAAGCACGCGCCCCGCCGTACCGACAAAGCGCTCCCAGCCAAAGCTGGTGGCAGCCTCAATGGCGACCCGCGCCGTAAGCGCCGCCGGCAACACGCTCTCGCGATAGGCCGCATCCTGTTGCGCGAACAATTCCCAACAAGGCAGGCTGACGACCCGCGCCGCCACACCGCGCTGCGCCAACAGATCCGCCGCCGCCAGGGCGATTTTCACCTCAGAGCCAGTGGCGAGAATGATGGCCTGGGCGTCCGTGGCGTCCCGCAGCACATAGCCGCCCCGCGCCGCGCCTGCGCGCACCGCCGGATCAAGCGTCGGCACAGCTTGGCGCGTCAGAATGAGCGCGGTTGGCCCGTCACGGCGCGTAAGGGCCGTCTGCCACGCCGCCGCTGTTTCGTTCGCGTCAGCCGGGCGCACCACGAAGAGGTTGGGCAGCGCCCGCAGGGTCGCCAGATGCTCAACTGGCTGGTGCGTCGGGCCATCTTCGCCCAAGCCAATGCTGTCGTGGGTGAAGACGTAAATCACTTGCTGGCCCATCAGGGCCGCGAGCCGGATCGCCGGGCGCATGTAGTCGCTAAAGACCA
>CAIRDL010000090.1 GCA_903877345.1 uncultured Oscillochloris sp.
CCCACTGCCTGCTCTTCTTCCTATCCTAACACGGCCAGCACCCCCAAAAACGTTTTGGGTAAGGGTATGCGCTGCGCTCGGGGTGACAGGCGAGGACGTTTCTCCCGGCGCCACTGGCCGACGGGCCATTTAGTACTCAGGGTGACATGACCGCGTTCCTTTTGCGGTAGTGCGAACCATGCCTAACGGAGACACCGACGCGGGGGAGCCAACCTCCCCCGCGTCGGTGCTTGGCGTTGCGTTGGCGCTACTCCTCGTTATTATCGTCATCGTCGCCCATGTCCTGGTCAAGTTCCTCCAGGCCGAGCTCTTCCTCCTCGTCGTTACCCGTGTAGTCCTCGTCGGTGGTATCAACCTCATCGGTACCGTCCTCATCGTCGAGTACGTCCTCTGGATACTCTTCGTAGCGCAGACTGGAGACGTAGGCGGCCCCTTCGCCAAGTTTGCCGGGGAAGGAGATGCGGTTGCGCTGACTGGGGTCTTGGTAGGTCTCGCGGATAAGCAGGCGAACCTGACGCGGGTCGTTCTGGGCGATGGCGGCGATGTAGCGATTGCCACCGCCAATTAACTCGGCGAGGCGCTGGCTGAGTTTCGGTTCGAGGCGTCCGATCACGGTGCCGTCGGCGTCAACCACATAGACCGTGCGCCCCTCGACGCGGAAGGTCATTTTTTCGCCGGTAACGAGGGCATCAACGGCGGGATTACGGGGCACGTCAATCAGCGCGGTGATGGCGGTGCGCCCCGTCTCGGTGATGAACATCCGCAGGTCAACCTGTTGGCGGGCTTTACGGTTGACCTGCCCGCTACCGTAGCCGCGAGTGATCAGGGCGTCGAGGCGGGCGACATTCTTGCGCGCAATCGAGTTGGTCGGGGTAATCCGCAACGCGTGGAGGTAGGCATCGTGCGACTCGGTGAACATGCCGAGTTCCATCAGGGCTTTGCCGAGCCGATTGTAGGTATCGGCTTCCTCGCCTTGCTGGAGGATCTGCCGATTCGCCTCGGCGGCCTCTTCCCAACGGTTCATGGCCGCGAGTTCGACGGCCTTCTCCTGGAGCTTGCGGCGGATGCGCTGCTTTTCATCTTGCTTCGCCAAAAGGAGGACTCCTTACGTCTGAGGGTACGCCCACAGCACACCCGTGTGGTGCTGCGGCTGAAGGTTCAGAGAGCCAGCCCCTGAAGTGCCCAGGGACTGGTCTGCGTGATGCGTACCGGCACCAATTGGCCGGTGAGGTCGGCGGGATGGGGGAAGAAGACGAGTTTATTGTTGGGGCTGCGTCCGCGCCATTTACCCTTGCTCTCGCCCTCAACCAGCGTCTGGATGGTTTGCCCAATGAGGCTGGCGCTTCGCTCGGTGGCGATGCCTTCCTGGAGCTGTTCGAGCGTGCGGCGGCGGGCTTCCTTCTCGGCCTCCGTGACCGCCAGTGCTGGATCGGCTTCTTGGGTTGCGGCGAGGGTGCCGGGACGAGCCGAGAAGGCGGCAATATGGATTTTATCGAAGCGGAGCGCGGCACAGAGGGCCAGGGTTTGTGCGAAGTCTGCGGCGGTTTCGCCGGGGTGGCCGACGATGATGTCGGTAGTCAGCGAGACGTGCGGGATCGTCGTGCGAATCTGCGCGACGAGGTCATGGAAACGGGCCACCGTGTAGCCCCGGCGCATCAGCTTGAGCACCCGGTCGGAGCCGGATTGCACGGGAAGATTGAGGTCGGGCATACAACGGGGCAAACGGGCGACGGTGGCAATCAGGTGGTCGGTCATCCAGGCCGGGTGCGACGTGAGGAAGCGGAGGCGCTGGAGGCCAGGGAGCGCGTGGACAGCTTCGAGCAAAGCGGGCAACTGGGGGCGATCCGGCAGGTCGTGGCCCCAGGAGTCAACGATCTGGCCGAGGAGGGTGATTTCGCGGGTGCCGTGAGCGATGATGCGGCGGCACTCGTCAACAATTTCAGCGAGAGGTCGCGAACGCTCGCGGCCACGCCGCAGCGGAATGACACAGTAGGCGCAGCTCATGTTGCAGCCGTACTGGATGGGGACGTGGACGGCGACGGGCGGATGCGCCCAGTTTGCCACGGGGAGAACTGGCTCATCGAGCGTATAGACGGCATTGGGAGCCAGGGCGACGACCGCATCAACTGCCGAAGGGGCGACGAAATGGTCAACCATCGGGAGCCGTTGGGCGAAGGGGGAGATATGCTGCGGGCCGACCATACAGCCCCAGAGGACGATGCGGGTGTCGGGTTGGGCGCGCTTGAGGCGAACGAGTTCGCCGAGCTTACCGAGAATGCGCTCCTCGGCGCTAGCGCGCACGCTGCACGAATTAAGCACGATGAAACTAGCCTCCTCGGGGCGAGCGGCGGGGCTATAGCCGACTTGCTGGAGGGCGGCCTCAAGGCGCTCAGAGTCAGCACTATTCATCTGGCAGCCGACTGTCCAGACATAGTAGCGCCGGTCACGCGGCGTTGGGTCGCGGTCGGGGTGCGACGGTGGCGGGGGCTGATTGCTGAACGAAAGGTCGGGCATGGGTATCTACCAGACGATCACCGGCAAATTGTTCGCAACACTCTTATCAACCGCCTCGCGGAACAGTTCGAGGCAGCGGTACGCCTCGGCGTTGTGGCTGACCCCAGCCTTGATGAGCAGCGGTGCCAACTCGACGAGTTCGCGCTGAAGGTGGTGGGAAGAGCCGAAGTAGGCGCTTTCCTCTTCGCCCTCCTCCTCAAACGCGAGCCAAATGGGCTGCTCGAAATCAGCGGGGAGGAAATAGCTGTTGATGCCCTGAAGATTGATCAGGTGATTGAAACGAGTCTTGGTAAGCTCGTCCCAAATATCGGTGACAGCGCGGTCGAGATCCTCGTAGATCACAGGGCCGTCCTCGATCACCTCTTGGAGATCATCACCGCGCTCAAGGTGGACGGCGAGGCGCGAGAGTTGGTAGAGCGCGCCCATATTCGCCAGGCCGCCCTCCCAGACTTGGGTGCCGGGCATACTCAACAGATCAATCTCAATCCCCTCCTCGCGGAGTTGATCCTGCAC
>CAIRDL010000091.1 GCA_903877345.1 uncultured Oscillochloris sp.
ACCCTGAACACCCAGGCGTACAACACCCGCGCCCAACGCCTCTACCGTTGGTTTGGCTTTGTCGCCACTGGTGAACACCAGCCGATCCTGCGCTGTACGCTGTAGGAAGGAACGCCTATGCCCCCGAAAGCAGATCCGCGTGATTGGGATCGGCTCTTCCGTCCGAATGCACCCCGCCGTGGTGGCCCATTGCGCGCCCTCGCGAATCTCCTCTTCGTCGGGGCAGGCGTCGGCATCTTCGTTGGCGGCACGTTCTTTGCGCTGCGCTATGGCCTTGAACGCACCCGCGACAACAACATCGCCACCGCGCAGGCAGTCGAGACCAATAACGCGATGGTGAACGGCACCCGCACGGCTGCGGCGGCCATCCGCGCCGCCACAGGCACTGCGGTGGCCATTCGCGCCTCTACGGTGGTTACGGCTACGACCGCCACGCAGTCCGCTACCACGACGACGCCTACAACCGTCGTTGCGATCATCGGGCGAAGCAAGGTGCTGAAAGGTGGCAATCTGCGGAAAAGCACCGTCGTTAGCCCCGCGACGGTCATCGGCCAAGTCTGCCCCGGTGACAGCGTTGAGGTGCTTGAGCAGACCACGGTCGGCGGTGCCCGTTGGTATCGCCTCCGCGTCACGCAGATCGTGGACGTTTGCACTCCAACGACCCCACCGCAGCGTGTCCCCGCCAACAGTCTCGGCTGGATCAGCAGTTCCTTGCTTGCGCCGCTGACGAAACCTTAAGGCAAGGGGGCAGGGGTTGGGGGTCGGGGTAAGCGCAGCAGAACATTCAGCTTGACAGTTTGGGCAAATGCAGCGCGTCCTGTTGCGGTAAATCTGCAATCTGAAATGCCCATAGGAATCGTAAAGCGGCGTTAAGGCTAAAGCCTTGAGGCCGCTTTCTTGCAATCGAGAAACCAGACTCAGTGTTTTTGGGTGTACATGCTGGCTTCGACACGCTCAGCCAACGCTTTTGCAAGCAAACTTCGTTGCCGGACTACTCAGCCCAACGGAGCGCGGAACCAATTGACGAGGAACTCCAACCGAGCGTTGAGTGCCGTCAGGTAGGTTAAGAGGCCACCAGCGAAGAAGAAGCCAAAAGCCACCATCAACAGCCAACGCCCAATGCCAGCCCCAAGGGCCACCACGCGCCCGCCGAGGGTCGCTCGCGGGATCGTAAAGTAGAAATAGCACAGGGTCAGCACGACGCCTAGCACCAGCAGCACGGCCCCGACGGCTTGCACGGGGTCGTCCCCAATGGGGCGGGCCGTGTCGAGAATCTGGGGCCACAGCGTACCGAGGAGTGCGCCGCCCACTGCCAAGGCGGTGCCGACGCCGAAGAGCAGGGCTAGCGGCAGATTGGCCAGCCACGACAACGACTGGCGCTTGGTGAGGCGTGTCAGCAGTAACAGCCCCAACAGCCACGGCACGAGCCGTAGCCCGAGGATGGGCGGGTCATTCACACTAGCCAACAGGCTCAAGGCGGCTGGTCGCAACACTTGATGGTAGACCACCACGAGCGCATAACCCAGCGAGACGCCCACAAAGAGGTATTGGGCAAACCGGTAGGCCGGGTTATCGCCTAACAGGCGGCTGAAGACCAACAGGGTAAGCACCACCGCCACCAGTCCGGTGATCAGAGTAAACAGCGTGTCACCGCTCACGAGGAACCTCCTCGGGTGCGGGCGGCCCGTTGGCGGCCAACCAGCGCAACGACCGACCCGCCAGCCAAGAGGACGAGGAAGACGACGACGGCGAACCAAAGTTGCCCGGTCGAGCGAGCCACGGCACTCGAATCGCCCTGCGGGTCGCTACCCGTGAGGGCCAGGGTGCCTTGCAGACCCGCCAAGTGATAG
>CAIRDL010000092.1 GCA_903877345.1 uncultured Oscillochloris sp.
ACGCGGCGGGCGAGAACGCGGCGGGCGAGAACGCGGCGGGCGAGAACGCGGCGGGCGAGAACGCTGCCTGAGCTTGTCGAAGGCAGCCCCCGGCTTCCCGTTCGTCGCGTCGTCTGCCATAGTAAACTGTCAAGCTGGAACCGCCGCTTTTGAACCATGCCTAAGCTTCGCAAACGATCATTCCGTGACGGAGCGGCTTTCGCGCTGTTGCTGCTGCTTGTACATTGAAGTATGAAGCTTCGTCTCGTGGCCGCAGGACGCGCAGGCCGCACCGTTAAGCCCGACGATGCGGGCGACACCGTTGTTGCGGGTGATTAAGGTCTGTTGGCAACTGGGGCAGCGCGTCTGCTGATTAGTCTCCGCACCGTAGACATAGTGCAAACCGAGTTCGTGGGCGAGACGGCGGGCGCGCATGGTCGCGGCCGCCGTTTCGCTGCCAGCGTCACCGGGGAGCACATGCCAGGGCGTATGTGCGCCGAGGGCGCTTTTGATCCAACCAATCAGGGCGCGCAGTTCCTCAGGGTCGTGATTCACGCCGTGGTGAATGCGCGTGGTGACTTCAATGTGGCAGTGCCAACGGTGGCGCGCTCGTTCGGCGATGGCGAGCACGCCGCGCCAATTGGGCAGGCCACCCAAACGGGCATAACTGGCCTCGCTGAAGCCGCGCAAATCAAGGCTGAACCCGTCGAGGTAATGGCCAATCTGGTCAAAAGCCTCCTCGGTCATTGCGCCGGTGGTGATGATCGCTGTATAGCGACTAGAAGCACGGCTCAACTGAAGCAACCCACGGACATACTCATGGTTCACCGCTGGCTCACCGTAAGCCCAAACCACCCCGCGACAAAGCCGTTCGAGAGCGAAGTTAGCGGCGCGGTCGGCATCAAGTTTGCGCCGCTTCGTCGGATCATCGGGAATGCTCCCGTAAGGCCCGCGCCCCTGATCCGTTACCGTGGCGTAGCCCCAACCGCCAATGCCTAACACCTGCGAATCGGGGAAAAAGTGCCAGAAGCGATGATCTTCAATCGGGCCAATCGTCGCCCCCGCAATCAGGCCATGATTAAGCAGGGCAAGTCCACTCGCGGTGCCAACCCGCATACGGCAACGGCCCATCTCACCTGGAGCCAAGGTGCAGTGCCACTGACAGGCCCCACACACGGTCAGGGCGTCACTGTTCGTCGTGAATAGATCGGCAAGTTCCTCATCGTACGACATGAACGATCCTGGACTCTCCGGTGCCTAGCGTTTTGGACACCCGTCGAGTATAATGCGCTTGAACTTTTTGCTGGCTGTGCTCTAGCCTATAGTATAAGCGTAGTGTGCGACAATGCCAGAGCGCACGCCCGAGAGTACAATGGATGAGACACCCCTGCGACCAGGTTTTGGCGCAGATGCTCCCCCCGATCCCGTTTCGCCTGCCCTCCCTCTCCCCGAAGCTTCGCAGTGGGTTCCCGAGCTTGAGGGCACCAGCCTACCCCATAACCCGTTGCGCGTGCGTAGTGTCGTGCGCGAACTGCTTGAGACCGCACTCTTTATTCTGCTGGTCTTCCTTATTGTGCGCGGGATTGTGCAGAACTTTAAGATTGAGGGTTCGAGTATGGAGCCGACGCTCCATTCGGGGCAGTACATCCTCGTCAATAAGCTGGTCTATTTTCACTTCGACATCAATGCGCCTCTTCGTTTGCTGCCCGGTCAGGAAGGCTTGCCGCAGCGCGTGGTCTATCCCTTCCACCAGCCGCAACGTGGCGATATTGTGGTCTTTGAGTACCCCAAAGATGTGACGAAGGACTACATTAAGCGAGTTATTGCCCTCCCTGGTGATGAGGTGGCGTTTCTCGATGGTCAGGTTTTTGTCAATGGGGTGCAAATCGAGCAGCCTTTCCTCGCCAAGGGCAACCTCACGTATTGTGTGGGCGGCCCTGCTTGTCAGGGCGGCTCACAACGGGTGCCTGCGGGGCAACTCTTTGTCATGGGCGATAATCGGGGCAATTCTAGCGACTCACGCGAGTGGGGGGCGTTGCCTCTCGACCGTGTGGTCGGCCAGGCTTGGCTCATCTATTACCCAGTCACCGATTGGGGCTTGGTGCCGCACCATCCCTACCCCGAATTGTCAACTGTTACCGGCCAACAGCCCTAGGCCGGGATTGTAGATTGTAGATTGCAGATTTAGCAATCCTCTTGGAATCGTGAAGAGGAGTCAAGGCTTTAGCCGGCTGTAGCCTTGACTCCTCTTCACGACCTGGATAGGACTGCTGTTGCAGATTTGCCGCCCTTGTCTACAATCTACAATCTACAATCTACAATCTACAAGCTGCCTCAGACTGCACCCCCCACTATGCACGTTGCGATCAATGCCCATCTCCTCGCCCACACCCGCTCGTTTCGACGCGCTGGCGTTTCCCATTACATCGAGCAGGTGCTCATCCATTTGGGCTACCTCGATCAGACGAACCAGTACAGCGTCTATACCACCCGTGGCATTGATCAACAAGCCCTCGGCCTGCCGCCCAACTTCCGGGTGTTGCCTAGCCGTCTGCCGACGATTAACCCCAGGGTGCGTATTCCTTGGGAGCAACTATTGGCCCCTCTGCTGCTGCGGCAGAACGGGGCTGATCTCTTCCACGGGGTGCTCAATGTGCTCCCCTTGGCCTGTCCCGTGCCGGGAGTTGTCACTGTCCACGATTTGGCTTTTATCCGCTTCCCCCAAACCTTCCGCGCTTACAACCGCACCTATCTCGACTTCGCCACTCGTATGAGCGTCCGGCGGGCTGTGCAGATTTTGGCGGTCTCGGAGCATACGAAGCGCGAACTGGTGGGCCTTTTGGGCGTGCCTGCCGAGCGCGTGGTCGTGACGCCGAACGCTGTCCGCGCCCATTTCCGCCCGCCTGAACCGGCGACGTTGGCAGCTTTCCGGGTCAGCAAGGGGCTGCCGGAGCGTTTCGTGCTTTATGTGGGCACCCTCGAACCGCGCAAGAATCTGACGACGCTGTTGAGCGCCTACGCCGAGATTGCTCGCCGCCACGACGTGCCGCTCTTGGTCGGCGGTGGCAAAGGCTGGCTCTACGATGCGGTTTTTCAGCGGTTAGAAGAACTGGGCTTGCGTGAGCGGGTGCATTTTGTGGGCTATATTGAAGAAGAGGAGTTGCCGCTCTGGTATGCGGCGGCGACGGTCTTTGTCTTTCCGTCTATCTACGAGGGTTTTGGGATGCCGCCCTTAGAAGCGATGGCCTGCGGCACGCCGGTGATCACCTCAAACAGTTCGAGTCTGCCCGAGGTGGTGGGCGATGCGGGGCTGATGGTTGCGCCCACTGATGCGTCTGCCTTTGCGACGGCGCTTGATCAGGTGTTGAGCGATGCGGCGTTGCATGATGAGCTGCGAACACGCGGTTTGGTGCGGGCGCAAGCCTTTGCTTGGCGCACTACCGCCGAGCGCACCCTGGCGGCGTATGCGGTCGCGGCGGGGATGCGCTCGTAACGCCTCCATACGGCGTGTGTGCGCCCGTATCCGGTGTGTGCGCCCCCGTATGTCGTGTGTGCGCCCCCGTATATGAGGGGTATACGCCATTGGTAGGCGAAGCAGCGCGTGATACGCTTTTGTGCGTTGCTCTGCACTGCTTCAGGCGCTGCTTCGCCCCTACATGCGCCGCCCGACATGACGTTTTGGCGTCCCGTTGCGACGTTTTGGCGTCCCGTTACGACGTTTTGGCGTCCCGTTACGACGTTTTGGCGGCTCGATATGACATATCGCCCCCCCCGATATGACATATCGCCCCCCCCGATATGTCATATCGCCCCCCCCGATATGTCATATC
>CAIRDL010000093.1 GCA_903877345.1 uncultured Oscillochloris sp.
AACGTTTTGGCGTCCCGTTGGAACGTTTTGGCGTCCCGTTGGAACGTTTTGGCGTCCCGTTACGACGGATGCGCGCCCCCTAACCCCCATCCCGCATCCCCCGTCCCCCTAACCCCGCCCCGTCCCTTCGTTTGACCCGCCTCACTGCGGATGTTATCATAGGCAACATTCTCCCTCCCTTTGCGCCTAGAAAGGCGGAGTCGGTCTTATGGAGTTCAAAGAAGCCATTCGCGAGATCTACTGGAACGTTGATCGGTTGGGCCAGACTGCCCCTATCTTTCTCTACGGCCTGATCATGATCACGACCATCGTGATGGCCTGGGGTATCCTGCGCGACATCGCCCGTTGGCGTAAAGGCACCCCCGACGCCCGCATTGACCAACTTCCCGCCCGCGCCACCGAGTTCCTCGCCCAACTCTTCGGCCAAAAGAAGGTGTTGCGCGACCGCCGCCCCGGCATGATGCACGCCCTGATCTTCTTCGGCTTCCTCACGCTCTTCATCGGCACCGATGTCATCGCGGTGGAAGAGGATTTCACCGTGCCGATGATGGGCGAACACGCCGGGAAGATCCTGGTCGGTGGCTTTTACCAAGCCTATGAGCCGATTATGGATACGCTGGGGTTGGCCTTTGTGGTTGGCCTTATCTGGGCTACGTGGCGGCGTTACCAGACGAAGGAGGCGCGCCTCGATAGTCGTCGCACCGACGCCTGGGTACTCGGCGTGCTGCTCTTCATCGGCCTTGGCGGCTTCCTGATCGAGGGGCTGCGGCTTGCAAACCAACAGATCGGCGGCGTCCTCGTCTACACCCAAGGTTGGGCGCAGGGTGCCTACGTCGGCTTTGGGCTGGCAACGCTTTTTCGCGCCATTGGCCTCGGCACCACTACCGTTGGTTCCGGCGATGCCAACTCGGTGGCGCTCGGGTTGCACATGGCGCTCTGGTTTACCCACGCCGGGGCGACCGGGGCTTTCATCGCCTCGCTGCCCTTCACCAAGTTTAAGCATATTTTCTACACGCCGCTTAATACCTTCTTCCGCGACACCGAGCCACGAGGCCGCTTGGAATTGATTCCCGACCTCGAAGCTGAAATCGAGAAGGACGAGCCGCGCCTCGGTATCGCCACCCTCGCCGACATTAGTTGGAAGCACCGCCTCGACCTCGACGCCTGTATGCGTTGCGGGCGCTGTCAGGCCAACTGTCCCGCCCACACCGCCGGGACGGAACTCTCGCCCAAGTTCGTTATTGCCAAGCTCCACGACTTGATGCACGCCGAGCCGATCCGCTTCAAGGACGGCACGGTGAAACTGGTCACGGCTTTGGAGGCTGGTGAGCACGCTCAGGGCGAAGGCGAAGCGAAGCCTAATGGTACCGTTGAGGTCGAGACCATCCCGCTCTACGGCAATCTCTTCACCGAGAATGAACTGTGGAGTTGCACTACCTGTATGGCTTGCGTCCACGAGTGTCCGGCGATGATTGAGCATCTGGATGCTATTGTCGGGGCGCGACGCCACCTGACAATGATCGCCAGCGAGGTGCCCCAGGGCGTCAAGCGCGTGCTCGAAGGCATTGAGCGCGCTGGTAATCCCTGGCGCTTACCGCAGGGCGAACGCACCGCTTGGGCCGAAGGGCTTGATGTGCCGGTTATGGCTGAAAAAGCGACTGCCGACGTACTCTATTGGGTCGGTTGTGCGCCCAGTTATGACGAACGTAGCAAGAAAGTCGCCCGCGCCTTCGTCCAGTTGCTGCAAAAAGCGGGCGTAGACTTCGCCATTTTGGGCGATGAGGAAACCTGCAACGGCGATCCCGCCCGCCGCATGGGTGAGGAGATGCTCTTCCAGGCCCAAGTGCAGCAGAACGTCGAGACGATGAAGCAGTACCAGTTCAAAAAGGTCGTAACGACCTGCCCGCACTGCTTCAATACGATTAAGAACGAGTACCCGCAGTTTGGCGGCGGCGCAGGCACCACCTACGAGGTGTTGCACCACACCGAGTTGTTGGCGAGTCTCGTGGCTGAAGGCAAACTCAAGCCCGTTACCACCGTGAAAGGGAAAGTGGTCTATCACGACCCCTGCTACATCGGGCGCTACAACGACATTTACGACGCCCCCCGCGAGTTGCTTCAGGGTATCCCCGGGGTTGAGTTGGTTGAAGCCCCGGCGCGCAACCGTGAGCGGGCGATGTGCTGTGGCGGTGGCGGCGGGAACGTCTGGCTAGAAGGTTGGGGCAAAGAGCAGGTCAACTATCTGCGCCTCGAGCAACTGGTCGGCGAAGGGCCAAGCACGCTGGCGTTGAGTTGCCCGTTCTGTATGGTCATGTTTGAAGATGCGGCCAAGAACACCGGGCGTGACGAAAGCCTGCGCCGCCGCGACGTGGCCGAGTTGCTGCTCGAAGCTGTGACGCCAACGCAGCCATAGGCGTTCGGGGGCGCTTTTTGCCTTGCCCCTGACCGCTAGAAGGCGGTCAGGGGTGTGCGAAGACAAGGTTTCAGGTTTACCGTTCGTAGTGCGGGCTTCCAGTCTGCCGACGCGCATCTGGCATGCTGGAAGCCCGCATTGCGAAGGGCGCACCCTGTACATCTGATCTGAGCCTTGTCTAAGCCATGTTTCAGATTGCAGATTTTAGATTTATGGGCTGTGAGCACCAAGTTGATAGGATGTCCAAACCCTGGTATAATAGCCGACGTTCGCCCCCATAGTCTAGCGGCCTAGGACGTCACCCTTTCAAGGTGAAGATCGCGGGTTCGAATCCCGCTGGGGGTACCACAGCTTGTTTGCACCATTCGCGTTGCTACGCTGAACATCTTGGTGGCAGAACTTTCGGCGTTCCCAACGAGAAAGGCCACCCCGATGCCCGCCATTATCCCCGGCCCCACCTACGCCGAAATGCGTGACCCGTCGCGCTTGCCACCTCTCTGGCAGGCGCAAGCCCATAAGGCGCGCACCGACGAACGCGACCCCGCCAATCTCTTCAATCTTACTTGGCGGCGTCCCGACGGCGCTATCAGCCACCTCCTCATTCCCCCCAGCCTAACCGGAATCGCCGCCAACATCATCGTGCTGATCGGCGCGACCTTCCCGAGCGGTAGCCACAAGGTCGGCCCGGCCTACGCAGCTCTCGCCGAGGCCGAGGCACTGGATGGGCTACGCCCCGGCACGAAGACCCTGATCGGCCCTAGCACCGGCAATTTCGGCATCGGCACCGCCTACGTCAGCCTGCTCAAAGGCTACGCCGCAATGGTGGTTATGCCCGACGGGATGAGCCGCGAACGCTACGAGCGCATTAGGCGGTATGAGGCGGGCCTCGACCTGACCCCCGGCAGCGAGAGCGATGTGTTGCTGACCCTTGAGCGCACCTACGAGAAGTATGCTGGACGCGAACGCTACCTCGTGTTATCCCAGTTTGAGTTGTTGCCGAACTACCGCTTCCACCGTCTCGTCACGGGTGATGCCGCCCTGCAAGTCGCAGCGGCCTACGGCAATGGTCGCATCGCCGCCTTCGTCGCTGCGCCGGGTTCTGCTGGCACCTTGGCAGCAGGCGATGCCATTAAGGCGCGCTACGCCGACGCGGTGGTAGTCGCTCTGGAACCCCGCGAATGCGCCACGCTCTACCGGGGTGCGCAGGGCCAGCACATGATTGAGGGCATTGGCGATACGTTCGTGTCGCTGATCCACAATGTGCTGACCACTGACTATGTGGCCCTCGTTCACGATGCGGATTGTGTGCGCGGGCTGCGGGTGTTGGCGCACAACGGTGGGCCAAGCTTTACCCCGGCCTGTAGGTGTGGCCGCGCACCTGATGGGGTCTGTATGCGCGATTGCTTCGGCCTCAGCGCAGTTTGCAATCTTATTGGCGCGATCAAGACCGCCAAGTTGCTTGGACTTGGCCCCCAAGACAACCTCGTGACCGTCGCCACCGACAGCTTCGACCGCTACCCCTCAGTGCTTGCCGAACTCGACCAGCGCACGGGCACGCCCGATGTCGCTACCCTTGACGCTTGGGCCGAACGCATCTTCCACGGTGCCGATACGACCGAGATGCTCGCGGTGAACAATACGCCTGAGCAGGCCCGCCTCCACGCCATGAAGGAACAGTTCTGGCGCCGCTTCGGTCACGATGACACGCTCTTTCAAGCGATGCGCGGCATGGCCTATTGGGATGAGCAAGCTGCCCTCGCAGAAACGATTGACCAACGGATTAGCGAACTTCGTGGCTAAGACAAGGTTTTAGGGGCTAGGTGTCAGGGTTCAGATCGAACAAAACGTTAGCTGTTTGCCTCATCACAAAGGCACAAAGACTGCGTATCCATGCTTGGAGTCTTCGTGCCTTTGTGTCTTTGTGGTGAATCTGAAAGCTCATTGGAGTGCTGGCACTGGGTAAACGGTAAAGCTAGACTCGCCGCTTCTGAAACATGCCTAAGGCTCTATGCAGCGTATCTTGGTGATTGAAGACGAGCAAGAGATCGCAAACTATTTGCGCCGTGGCCTCGTGCTCGAAGGTTTCCTTGTGACCGTGGCTGGCGATGGGCCAACCGGCCTCGCTGCTGCCCGCGAGACCGCCCACGACTTGGTGATTCTTGATCTGATGCTCCCCGGCCTTGATGGCCTTGAGGTAGCCCGTCGCCTCCGCGCCGCCTCCGACATCCCCATCATTATTCTCACCGCTCGTGATGCCGTCGCCGACCGCGTGTTGGGCCTTGAAAACGGAGCCGACGACTACCTCGTGAAGCCTTTCGCCTTCGAGGAGTTGCTGGCGCGCATCAGGGTGCAACTGCGCCGCCGTCAGACCGGCCAACAGAGCGATGTCCTGCGCTTCAGCGCCCTCACCCTTGACACTGCCGCCCGCGAACTGCGCGTCCACGAACGCCGCGTTGAACTCACCGCCAAAGAGTATGAGTTGCTCGAACTCTTCATGCGTCACCCCAACCAAGTGCTCACCCGCGAGGTGATCTACGACCGCGTTTGGGGTTACGATTTTGGTGGCGAAAGCAACATCATCGAGGTGTATGTGCGTTATTTGCGCCAAAAACTCGAAGGCGGCGGCGTGGCCCGTGTCCTCCAGACCGTTCGCGGGGCTGGGTACATCCTCCGTGAAGAATAGCTCCTTGCGCTCGCAAAGCCGGAAGGAACACGTGGTTACAGGTCTCAACTGTCAAGCTGAAACCGCCGCTTCCGAAGTATGCCTTGGGATCTAGGGCTTAGGGGGTAGAACCAGACGGCTCGGGGGGTAATGCTCTCGCACTTGGCGTCAGAGGAGGGGGAGCAAGATCCGTTGGGGTGGGGCTGGGCGTGACAGTGGGGCTGGGCGTGACAGCAGTACCAGTAGCGGTGAGGGCGGGGGCGACAGTGCTAGTAACAACCGAACTGGGGGCAGTGCTGCTTAGGGCAGTCACGACACTGGAGGCGGTAAGATCCACTGTCGGGGTCAACGGAGCACTTCTGACCCAGACGATCCCAATCCCAAGTCCGATGAGGGAGACCAACACCAGAAGGGACAGCCCGAGGCTCATGCGCGAGAGTGGGCGTTCGCGAGGATCAGTCGGTGGGGGCTGTTGCGACAGCGGCACGGTAGCAGGGACGCGGGACGGCTTATCAGGGTCATCAAGTTCATCAACTTGAGCAACCACGACGGTAATATTGTCGGGGCCACCTCGCTCGTTCGCCAGATTGATCAGGTGTTGCGCCACCTCATCAAGAGGCAGCACCCCCGCCACCTCGGCGATCTCCTCGTCCGTAATCAGGCCGTGCATCCCGTCGGAAGAGAGCAGCACCGTGTCGCCTGCGCGAGGCTCCTCGGTGAACAGATCCACGGTGACTTCGGTAGTGTGCCCCAGGGCGCGGGTGATGATATTGCGGATATTAGAAGCGCGGGCTTGCTCAGGGGTCATTAGGCCCGCCGCCACTTGATCCGAAACGAACGAGTGATCCCGCGAGATCTGGCGGATCTGACCCTCGCGCACCACATAGGCCCGACTATCACCGACATTCGCCACATAGAGCGTATCATTGAGGAAGAGTGCGGCCACGCCGGTCGTCCCCATACTTCCGTGGCCTTCGCTGTAGATGCGTTGGTTGGCGGTAACGAACGCCTGGCGCAATGAATCCTCGGGGGGTTGCTCAGCGCTGTAGGTGGCAACGATCGTCTCTACGCCGATGCGGCTAGCGACCTCACCGGCAGCGTGGCCGCCCATCCCGTCGCAGACAACGAGCAGCGTGGCAAGATCCGACTGCTTGCAGTCGTACGAATCCTGATTGACCTCACGCCGCATTCCGACATGCGTACCAGCGCTGAAGCGCACTCTCATCGGTTGTTCCTCAGACGGGCCTCGTTTGACGCGCTCTGCGCGCAGAGTATACCACTACTTAAGTCGTCGTGATGCGCCTAAGCAGGCACCCGCCACCAGCAACAACAGCCAAGGCCAGAAGGTGAATGGTTGGGCAAAAGCGACCCACAATGAAGCTCCGCAGGCGGCTAAGCCGAGGAGCGCAAAGATGATCTGTGGCGATGTGGGCGGAACAGGCATAGCTGCTTCCTTAGCGCGCAAGGCGGGAGAAAAGCACCATACCGATGGCGACCAACAGCAGCATGACAAAATAGAACAGGTTGCCCGTGGCACTGGTGAAAAGCACCGCTAAAGCGACCACAATGATCGCCATGAACATGCACCCCCGCCGAATCCGGCGGACGCTCTGTTCGAGATCGTTAGGCTCTGGAGTCATAGACCGTCACGAGGCTTGCGCCTCTCCTTTCGCGTTGCGCCTTGGCTGAATGGGTCTTGGCGGATGGGACCACAGGCCCATAGGCGAGTTGGGGGCATTGAGCTATTGTAATCTATACGAAACGTTTCTTTCAGAAGATAGCCATAGCCAAATGCTATAATTCGTCGTATTAGGGAGATGACAGATTCTTCATCCTGCGGCAAGGGACGATCCCTGTCATAGAAACGTATGTTTGATCAAGAGACATGGCGGAGCCGGATCGCCGAGCGCTTAGCCGGCTTTATGCGCAACCCGCGCCAAGATATCCAGATCGCTGGCACCGCTTCGGTGCTCGGCTATTTGGCGGTACGCACCCTGGAACCCTTTCTCGAAGCCTTCCAAGAGGAGCCGGTGGCCGCTGTGATGGTCTTGGCCGAGATCACCCGGGGGCCAGGGGCCGATATGATTGTGCGCCGCGCCAGCCAAATGCGCTTTCAGGTCTCGAATCTGATTGAGCGCGAACTCCGCACCCGCGCTGAATTGCGGGCCGCGATTGAGCAGATCCTCGTGACCCTCAACGTGATCCACGTCGCACGTCAGCGCCTCAACAGTGGCCGCGATGAGTGGTTGCGCCTTACGCTGCTCGGCGAACTTGACCTCTTCGGCCCCGATGAGTTTGTGCAGTTGCGCCGGTTACTGCAAGACCCTGGCTGGCAGTCGCGCTACGAGACGATTCGCAGTCTTCGTCTGCGCGGCGGCCACTATAGCGCCGCCGACTTGGTGCTGCTCCACGATGGCCTGAGTGACGGTGCCTCCCATGTACGTTCCGCCGCCGCCCGGATGCTCAGCCAGTTTGCCGGCACGCCCCCCGCGCCGCTGGTCAAGGCGCTCACGCGGGTGGCCCTTTACGATTGCGACATTGAGACCCGTTACGCGGCGGCACGAACGCTGGGTGCCCTACGCGACCGCATCGCATCGCCCCAGTTGATTGATCATCTGGGCTTGTGCCTTGATGATCAAGACAACTTCGTCCGTTCGGCGGCTGCCCTGGCCCTTGGGCAACTTGGTGAATTGGCCGGTACGCCAACCCTCATTGCGAAACTCACCAACCTCATCAGCGACGGCGACTCGTATGCCCGCGAGGCGGCTGCCCGGGCGCTTGGGCGGATTGGCGGGGCTGCTGCCATCATTAGTGTCATCAGCGCACTTACGCGGGCGGTGGAAGACTCCGATGCCAACGTTCACGAGGCGGCGATTGATGCCCTCACGCGCCTGCGCAAACTCCGTGCCACGATGCCCCTCAATCCGGCGCGAGCGCCATCTGAGCCGCTGTCCGTCTGAATTATGCCCCCCTCGCTCTGGCACTGGCGAGGGGGGCAGATTTTAGATTTGCCGCAGTAGGATACGGTGCGTCTATCCAAACTCTAACATACTGTTCGCTGATTCGACGAACACCTGTCCATCCTGAAACGTAGCCGCGAGGCGAGGCAGACGAAACGGCGCGGCTCGCACGTAGCCGAAGCGCTGCTCCCAGCGGTCAAGCATCGCGAGGGTCGCCGCCTGGTGCGCGATCAGGGTTTCGGCAAAACGGACGTGGGCACACACTGGCAGCGCAGGCAACTACTCGGGGCCGAGGATGTGATCCCAGTGGCTATGGGTAAGCACCAAGCCCACCGGGGTGCCGAGGCTGACGGCCAATGTGTCCGCACTGGTAGTCTCATCGGGGTGCGGGCCGGGGTCAAGCAGCCAGACCTGTCCGGCGCTCGTCAGCACCCCCGCGTTGTAGGCCAGCGCACGGCTGCACCCAGAGTTCTGGGGTAAGCTGGAACGGCTGAGTCATCGGTAGTGCCTCTACTGCTTTGGTCAACGACGAGGAACCGGACGCCCGTCACTTGGCACTCCTGCTGGCGACCCGCAACCCTAGACCGAAGTAGCGGCCGCGCGGGTAGTCGTCGTAGCGGTACGCCCCGCGCACGACTGTTCTATCATTCCACGATGCGCCGCCACGGAGCACGCGAGCCTCGACGTAAGCCTCCAGATAGGCCGCTTGCCACTCATCCTCAAGCTGGTAGGGGTACGTCTTACCCCCCTGGGTCGCGCACCACTCCCACACATTCCCCGCCATATCCAGCGCGCCGTAGGGGCTGGCCCCCTTTGGGTAGCTGCCGACGGGCGTGGTTTTCTGCAAGCCTGACTCGCTGCTATTGACCAAGCTCGCATCCCAGGTGTTGCCCCAGGGATAGATCAGCCCGTCGGAACCACGGGCGGCTTTCTCCCACTCAGCCTCACTCGGCAGAGAGAATGTGATGCCCGTCTGCGTGCTCAGCCAGCGACAGTAGGCCACCGCCTCGAACCAACTCACGCCGACCACTGGATAGTTTGGGCCATTCCACGGCGGGGCGTCCCAAGAGGAGGGCTGAGTGATCTTGTTTTCCTGCCGCCACGCCCAGCCTGCCGCAGTCCAGTAAGCGGGGTTGTTATAGCCGTCACCCTCAACGAATGGGCGAAATTGGGCGTTGGTCACTTCGGTCTTGCCGATCCAGTAATCGGGCAGGGTCAGGGGATGCTGCGGTCGCTCATTGTCATCAGCCTGCGAATCGGCGCTGCTACTGCCCATCAGGAACGAACCAGCGGGTACAGCGACCATTTCAGGCACCAATGCGGCGGGCAACGCGGCGGGTGCGGTGGTCGCAGAAGATCGGGCGGCAGTAGCGGCGGGTACGGTGGTCGCATAGGGCCGTGCAGCGGGGGCCGTCGTCGGTGCTGCGGTCGCAGAAGATCGGGCGGCAGTAGCGGCGGGTGCGGTGGTTGCGGTCACAGCAGACGTTGCAGAAACTAGGGCGGCAGTAGCGGCGGGTACGGTGGTCGCATAGGGCCGTGCAGCGGGGGCCGTCGTCGGTGCTGCGGTTGGGTGCGACCCTTTGCCACCACCCCAAATGAACGCCCCCACCCCAAGGAGCACGACCAGCAGCACGCCGATCCAAACGAAGGGCGGCGTACCCAGATTGGGCGTGGTTGGGGCAGGCGCAGCCTTGGGCGGGGACACCGCAAGCGTCGGCGTGCCCACCGCAAAAGGCGGTTGCTCCGGCCTCGGCTGAGCTGCCTGCGTTGGCGGGCGAATCACTTGGGTCGGCGCGACTGACAGCGGTGGTGGTGGACTTTGGGGTACCCTCCGCAACAGTGTACGCAACGCCGCCGCACTCTCCGGGCGAGCGTTGGGGTTGGTGCTCATCGCCTGCACCAGCGCCGCGCTAACCGCCTGAGGAAGCGCCGGGTTGCACTCGTGCGGTGGGCGCAACGGGTCAGGCTGTTGGCTCAAAAGATTGGCGGCCCGGGTCAGCGCATCGGGGGGCGGCGTGCCCACCAACAGGTGATAGAGCGTCGCCCCGACGGCGTACAGATCGCTGCGGACATCCGTGCCGGTGCCCTGGATCTGCTCCAACGGCGCGTAAGCCGGCGTATACCCTGCAATGCTGCCCCCACCCGTCAGGCGCGTCTGCCAGAGTGCCCCTTTGGCGAGGCCGAAGTCGAGCAGGATGAGCGTGCCGTCGGGGGTCTGTTTGAGGTTTTGCGGCTTAACATCGCGGTGCAACACCGGCGGATTCTGGCTGTGCAAATAGGTGAGGGCGTCGAGTAACTGGTCAGCCCACGGCAGCACTTGCGCCAGTGGAAACGGGCCACCTCGCTGTTGAAAGAGGGCCGCCAAGTCATCACCAAGAATGAAGTCCATCACGAGAAACTGCCCGTCGGCGTCACTGAAATGGTCAGTGACCCGTGGCAAATGGGCGTGCTTGAGGTGGGCCAAGAGGCGGGCCTCGCGCTCAAAGGCATGGACATACTGCGGGTCGGTGATGAGCGTCTGTTTGATGGCGACGTGGTGGCCGAGGCGCGTATCAACGGCTTCGTAAACGGCCCCCATGCCGCCTTGCCCGACTTGGCGTACGATCTGGTAACGCTGGTTAATCAGGGCACCTGGCTGAAGCATCGTGATGTTCATTTCCGTATCAATGCGGTGGGAACGGTTGGCGTGACGGCTGACGGCTGACCGTTGACGGCAGCGGTCGGCGGTCAGTGGTCAGCCGTCGCACCAAGTCACGGATTTCTAGGAGGCGGTCTGCGTATCGTAAGGCTAGAATAGCTGTCGGCATTGGGACAAGTGAAGCTGTCGCGCCACACGGCCCACCCGAGCGCTTCCTACGCAGAGGTGGGCCGTGTGCATGCCGCCGCTAGTATAGCATGGCGACTGTCGGGGAGGTATGCTTCACACCAAAACTGTTGCAAAGGCGCTGGCTACCCCCACGCCGAGCACTGAAGTGCCCAATTACGCTCGCCAAAGCCTGTTGAAGTAGGCTCGGTGAACCCACTCCCGCTATTGGGCCGGTGGGCCGCCCGCGCCGCCATCAGGTGGCCCGCTTAGCCCGCTGAGCAAGTTGCCTTGGCTGCTGCTCGTCGTCGTGGCGCTGGTTGTACTGCTCGTCGCCGACGCAATCAGCAGCACATCGCCCGCAACCAAGTTCCCGCTCGTGCCGGTGATGAGAATCTCGGTCTGCCCGTCGCTGCTTAGGCCAGTTGTGACCACGACCGTCACCGCCGCAGCGTTGCCCGGTTGCTGGACTTGCACCACATGGTTTGTGCCCTGGGTCTGGATCGCCCGCGTCGGCACCAACAGAACATTAGTGTGTTCCTCGGTGATGATGGTGCCGCTGGCGGTCATCCCGACTTTGATCGGCTGGTCGCCTGGGTCAAAGCTGACCCGCACCGGGTAGGTAGCGACGTTCGAGCTAACCGTCGCCGTCGGGGCGATGGCGGTAATCGTGCCGGTGATAGTCGTGGCCGATAGCGCATCGAAGACCAGGGTGACAGGCTGACCGACCGCTGCGTCGGCGACATCACTCTCGCTCAGACTGAGTTCAACATACAGATCACTGGGGTCAAGCACCGAAATGGTCGTCGTACTGCCAGCGGTGTCGCCCACATTCATCGTTACCGCAGCGATCACGCCCGCAAAGGGAGCCGTAAGCGTCGCATGTTCCAGATCCAACTGCGCCTCGGTAACGGCCACTTGGGCTTGAGCCAACGTTGCTTCGGCGCTGGCGATAGTGCTGGCCGAACTGGGGGCCGTCAACTGATTAAGGGTGATCTGGGCCTGATCAACGCTCGCTTGGGCAATGGTGATCGCGGCGGCAGTGGCCCCTTGCTGGAGCGTGCTCAGATTGGCTTGGGCAGAGGCGACAGCGGCCCGATCACTGGCGACCGCAGCAGTTGGTTGGCCCGGCTTTAAGCGTCTGGCGGCGGCAAGTTGGGCCTCCGCCGACTTGAGATTGGCCTGAGCCTGTTGGAGCGCCAGTTGGCGTTCTGTTATGCTAAGGCGAGCGATGGGCTGGCCTGTTGTCTCGTCATTGATACCAGTTCCGTAGCGAACGACCGTGCGCTCCAATAGATTGTCGCAGCGGCCAAGGCGCTTGAGGCTAAGGCGGCGCAAGCTGCCGTCACGACCGCGCAGATCCAGGTAGATTCCGTACTCGCCGACGCCGTCGCCAGAATGATGGTCGAAGCACCGCCGGTCATGCTCGATTGAGCTTAGGGAGGAGCGGCACCGATGACGCAGTTGCTTGGCCTTGACCTTGGCTCAACCTTCGTGAAAGGTGCCGTGCTGGATCTGGATGCGCTCCAGGTTGCACAGATTCGCCGCACGCCGACCCCCGCGCCACTCGCTGCGCTCCCGCACCACCAGCACGAACTCGCTCCCACGGCGCTGACGGCGACCGTGCGCGAACTCATCGAGGAGTTGCTGCCATTCGCACCGCGCTGCGCCGGAATTGTCCTGTGTACGCAGATGCACAGCGTAGTGCTGGTGAACGACGTTGGCACACCGCTCACCAACATCATCACTTGGCTCGACCAGCGTGCGCTGGAGCCGCACCCGGCGGGCGGCACCTACCTCGATCTGCTGGCGACCCGGTTGGGGCCGGAGACGCGCTTAGCTCTTGGCAATGAGTTGCGCCCGGGGTTGCCGCTTGCCACGCTCTTTTGGTTTGTTGAACGGGGCGAGCTACCACCCAACGCGATCCCGCTGACTTTGGCCGACTTGGTACTCCTACAGCTTTGTGGTGCCGCCCCCGGTGTGGAGGTCACAAATGCGGCAGCCACCGGCGCACTGGACATCATGCGGGGTGCGTGGCACACCACTGCGCTCGCCGCCGCCGGGCTTGATCAGCTCGCCTGGCCGCCAATTACGCCCTTCACGGAACCCGTGGGCATGTACCACAGTGGCGGGCGCATCATTCCGTGCTACCGGGCTGTCGGCGACGCACAGTGCGCTTTGGTCGGGGCCAATCTGCTGCCGGGCGAACTCTCCATCAACATCGCCACCGGCTCGCAGGTTAGCGTGTTGCACTCCGCGCCGCAGTTCGGGAACTTCCAGACGCGCCCCTTTTTCGACGGGCAGGCGTTGAGTACCATCAGCGGCATTCCCGCCGGGCGGGCGCTCAGCGTGCTCGTCGGCCTGCTGAGCGAACTGGCGATTGCTCAGGGCGCGGCGGACGTGGCACCTTGGCCCTATTTGCTGCGCGCCGCCGCCGCCGCACCCGACAGCGAGTTGCGCGTTCGACTCGGCTTCTTCAGCGGTGCGGAAGGTGCGCTCGGTGCGATTGAGGGCATTCGCGAGGGGAATCTCACCGCTGGCGGGCTGTTCCGCGCTGCTTTGCGCCAAATGGCGGCGAGCTATGAAACGGCCGCGCTGCGGCTGCTGCCTGACCGGACGTGGCAACAGGTAGTGCTGAGCGGTGGCCTGGCGCACCAAGCCCCGCTCTTACGCGAGTTGATCGGCGAACGTCTCCCCACACCAAGCCGCCTAACACCGAAAGAGGACACGCTCAGCGGACTGTTGGCGTTGGCCCTCGTCTGTGCCGGACGAGCAACGAAGGTGGCGGAGGCCGCGACGATTGTGCGCGAGCAGCACGAGCAGCGTTCCCACGAATGAAGGACGCGGAAGATTTTAATCATCCAAGCCGGGCCAATGATGCGTGATGCGTGATACGTGACCGGGCCGCACCCTAGCCGATCACGCATCACGCATCACGCATCAGGAGGAGCGAGTTCACAAAATCGGGGACGCTGCCCTGACCGTTTAGGCAGGTACGGCGGGGCGTCGAGACGCAAGATCTTACATCTCTAACCAGCTTGACCGTTTGGGCAAATGTACCGCGTCCTGTTGCCTCAAATCTACAATCTACAATCTGAGGAGCCGCCCCATGCACTACGGATTTGTGTTGCCTTTTGGCGATGCCCGGGCCGCCGCTGATCTAGCGGCCTGCGCTGAACAGGCTGGTTGGGACGGCTTCTTTGTCTGGGAGCCGGTTTGGGGCTGGGATGCCTGGGTTGGTTTAACCGCAGCGGCCATGCGGACGGAGCGGATCAAGTTGGGCACTATGCTGACGCCACTCTCGCGGATGCGCCCGTGGAAACTCGCCAGTGAGAGTGCCACCCTAGATCACCTCTCGGGCGGACGGCTTATTCTTGCCGTAGGCTTGGGCGCGCCTGACACTGGCTTCGTCAACTTTGGCGAAGTGACCGAGCGCAAGTCCCGCGCCGAGTTGCTCGACGAGGGGCTGAGCATCGTCACGAGTTTGTGGCGGGGCGCACCCTTTGCCTTTCAGGGTCGGCATTACACGGTGGACACCACGGGTATATTGATGGGTGGCGCACCGGCCTTGCAGCAGCCCCGCATCCCCATCTGGGTGGTTGGCGCTTGGCCCAGCGTGCGCTCGTTTGCACGGGTGCTGCGCTACGATGGCCTCATCCCTTCAACGCGGGGTAGCGATGGGCAGATGCGCCAAGTCACACCGGAGGAACTGCGGGCGGCGCTGGCCTATGTTGCGGCGCATCGTCACGCCACCACGCCTTTTGACGTGGTGGTGGAAGGTGTAACCCAAGGTGACGCCCCGGTAGCCGATGGGGCCATTCTCGCCCCCTGGGTTGCCGCCGGGGCGACGTGGTGGCTCGAAACTATGTGGACGGCACCGGCTACCAGTGCTGGGGCTGCCGTTGTGCGTCGCCGGATTGAGGCCGGGCCGCCGCGCTTTGCCGCGAACCTAGACCGTTTGTATTTCACGTAGAGATGTAAAGCGTAGTGCTGACGGACACGCTGCCAAGCGGGTTGCGCTTCACCGAGTGGATCACGCCGTCGGTGGCGACGCTGAACGGTAGCACGATCAGTTGGGGTTTGCAACAGCTCTACCTTTTTGTCCCCAGTTGCGTGGTACTATTGGGCGGCGTACCTTGGTGCGTTACGATGACACAGCTTTCGCGGATCATTCTCGTGCGGTACATCTATGCTTGATACCATCAGTCGTCGCTATATCACCCTTGCCTTCGATCTTGAGCAGCACGTTGCAGGGTTGGTTGACGCCTATTTTGGCCCCCCCGAACTAAAAGTGCGCCCCGACCTGCGCCCACCGGCAGCGATCAGCGCCGACCTCACCGCGCTCAGTGCTGAGGTAGCCGCCAGCGCCTACCCCGCCAGTCGCAAGGGCTACCTTGCGGTGCAGTTGCGCGCTTTGGCCTGCACCGCCCGCCGTCTTGCGGGTGAGCCGCTCAGTTTTGAGGATGAGGTACGGGCTTGTTTTGATGTCGAGCCGGTCTTTACCCCGGAAGCGACCTTCGAGGCGGCCAATGCGGAGCTTGAGACGCTGCTGCCCGGTGACGGCCCGCTGACGGAACGCCTCGCGGCTTGGCGACGACGTTACGAAGTTGATCCGGCCACGGCGCAGCAGATGCTGGACATAATCGCCACCGAGGCACGCAACCGCACGGTCGCCTTCGTCGCGCTGCCTGCGCCTGACGAGGTGCGTTTTACATTGGTGCGCGATAAGCCTTGGTCGGGGTATAACTGGTACTTGGGCGGCGGGCGCAGTTTGGTCGAGATCAACACCGATTTGCCCATCCGCGCTGACGCGCTGCTCGACTTGGTCTGCCACGAGGCGTACCCCGGTCATCACACCGAGCACGCGCTGAAAGAGCAGCGGCTGTACCGCGAGTTGGGTTGGGGCGAACAGGCCATTCAGCTCATCAATACCCCCGAATGTGTCATCGCCGAGGGCATTGCGACGTTAGCCACCACGTTCATCTTCGGCGACGCTTGGGCGCTCTGGGCCACCGAACACGTCTATCCTCTGGCGGGCATTGTGGGCGACCCTGAGCGAGAGCAGCGCATTGCCGCCGCCCAACGCAGCCTGCGCGCCCTGAATGGCAACGCCGCCACGCTACTCCACGCCCGAGGTGCCGACCCCGAAGCGGTCGTGCGCTACTTGATGCGCTACGGCCTCCGCACCGAGCGCGAGGCCCGCCAGAGCTTGCGCTTCATCAGCACGCCCCTTTGGCGCACGTACAGTTTCACCTACTTTGTCGGGCGTCAACTGCTTGCTGACTGGATTGCCCAAGGGGATCGACACGCCCAGTTTCGGCGGCTGCTTACGGAACAGGTCTACCCTTCGCTGCTCGTTCAGCCTGTTTGAATACCGCTAAGCGATGCCGAGGTTCTTAATCATTATGATCCGTGGATGCGTGATCCGTGACCGGGCCGCACCCTGACGAATCACAAATCACGAATCACTACACATGCACGACGGCTATATTTTCACCTTGGGAATCTGCGGGAGCGCCAGTGAAAACGGGCCAGCACCGGGTTGTCTCGACTTGATGCTCGCGGCGTTGGCGCCTGTCAAGCGTGCCGCTTATTTGGGCGAGATCTTGTTGAGCGAGGGTGTACCTAGCTTCGCCGATCCGCTGCTCGCCCCCATCGCCACCGACATTGCCGATGCGGAGGTGCTGCTGTTTGCCACGCCGCTTCCGGGCGGGACGTTGCCTACGCGGCTGTTGGCGTTGGCCCGCATCCTTGAGCGCGTTCCACCACCGCCCCGCCGCCGCTTCGCCGTCCTCGTAGCCTTCACCGACGGCTCGACCGCTGCCCTGTGGCCGTTGCGCTACGCCCTTGAGGCGGCTGCCATCGAAATATTGGGCGAACTGTACGCCCCCGCCGACGCCGACCGCGCCGCCATTGACGCCGAGGCGACTGCGCTGGCCCGTTTCGCCTACGCCCGCGCCTGCGCCAGCTACCCCGGCACCTTGCCATGAGCGCCGCGCCGCGCCCTGCGCTTCCTGCCGCCAAACACTGGCTCGGCGACACCGCCATCTATTGGCTGCTCGCCCGCCGGTCGCTTTGGCAAACCTTTGACCGCGTGTGGCTCCAGAGTCACGGCCCGTTGCCTGCACCCAGGGACGGGCCGCTTGTGTTGTATCTCAACCATAGCGCTTGGTGGGATGGCTACCTGATGTACGTCATCCACCGCCGTGTGCTGCGGAGTCGCTTCGACGCGCACCTGCTGATGGAAGAGCGCCAACTGCGGGCGTACCGCTTCTTCACTTGGTCAGGAGCCTTCAGCATCAACCGGCACGACCCCAGAGATGCACACCGCTCACTCCAGTACGCGGCCAATCTTCTCCGCACCGGCGAGCGGGCGCGGGCGCTTTTCCTCTTTCCCCAAGGCCAAATCGTCCCGGCTGACCGGCGGCCCCTCGTGACCTACCCTGGCCTTGCGCGCATCATCGCCCGCGCTGGCCCGGTAACGCTCTGCCCAGTGGCCTTGCGCTACGAATTTCTCGGCCAACAGCGGCCCCACGCCTTCATTCGCCTTGGCCCAACGCATCGGGTGGACAACCCGCCCGACCTTGACGGGCTGATGGCGGACACAACGGCACGTCTGACGGTGGCGTGTGATGCGCTGCGCGACGATGTGGTGGGCGGTCGGCTCGCGGCATACGCCCCGCTTCTGCGGGGGCGGCCTGGCCCTGACCAGATCTTCGACGCTTGGCTGCGGCCTTTGCTGGGCAAGCGGTAAGATTTTAGGGAAGCGGAAGATTTAAAACATCCCATCTGATCCGTGCTGCGTGATCCGTGATCGGTCAGGATGCGGCCCGGTCACGGATCACGCAGCACGGATCACGCAGCGACCGGGACGGTTTAGATTTTCCGCTTCCCTTAGATTGCAGATTTGCCAGAGTGGGATGCAGGTAATGTAGCGAGAACCCTCCCCATTTCCATCCCCCATCCCCAATCCCCCATCCCCCATCCCCCATCCCCCATCCCCCATCCCCCATCCCCTACACACCACTCTTCTGCTCAACCCCACGGAGCAGGCGCACGAGGCGGGGCAGCGACCAGTGGCAAGCCAGCGCAAACAGCAAGAGCCCGCCAATCACCGCTGCGGCCTCTTGTCCTCGGGCCATATTCACCACCAAAAACATCGTCAAGTTACTCAGATAGAGCGTCACCGGCAGCCAGGGCCAGAAGGGCTGCGGCGAGGTTGCGCGGCGCAGCGCACGGTCACTCGCTTGATAGCGCAGCACGATCCAACTGAGGAGCAGACTTGTGAAGAACCAGGCCACAAAATTGGAAGTCGGAATGCCATAGTAAGCAGGCTGCGTGCTAGTGCTCCAGACCCAATAATGGTTAATGTGAACCGCGAACGGCTCAATCGTCACGTCAAGGAGCAGGGCAAACACGGCGGCGACGAGCACCCGTGTGGCGTTCGGGTGACGGGCGGGGCGATCCGTGAGGTGTTCGCGGCCAAGAATGAGTTCGCCGAGGCCCAGTGCTGCTGTGATAATCAGGAGCCAAGCGAAGGGAATGGCAACCGGCACCACCCCAATCAGCTTGGGTTCAAGCACATTGGTGTAAGCATACGTGCCAAAGGGAAAGCCGGTCAGCGCCCCGATATGCTCGATCAGCCACGAAAGGCAAAGTACCCAAACGGCAGCACTGGCTCCGGGGCGCCCAAAGTTAACGGCAAGCCACACGCCCGCGAGGCTACCCTGGAGGATCAGTTGCGCCCCGCCAACCCACATGCCCCAAATGGGTACGCGGTCGAGGGCGACCAACGTAATTGACCACGGGTAGAGAAAGAGGTAAACGGCGAATAAAACGGCCACGACAAAGCGGGGTCGGGTCGTTAGCTGCGGCATAGGCTGACGGTTCCTGTTCGGCAGGAGGGGGGAACGCTTTGGAGGATCGCCGCCCATTATAGAAGCGGGCTTTGGGCCTGTCAAAGCCTTCGCTATCAGGCGCTGCCGCCCCAACAGCCTTTGCCGTCAAAGTGCAGGAGTGCGAAGATCGTCCCCAACCCCCAACCCCCAACCCCCAACCCCTAACCCCTAACCCCCAAAATGAGCCGGTCAAGCCAGACGAGTTCGGCATCAAGGTGGACGATGTGGTGTTCGATGACCGGGTGGTGGTCGGCGGGGAGGGTCGTCAGGAGCAGTTCGAGGTGAGTGCGGTGGATCTGGATGGCCTCGCGGCGTTCAAGGAGCAGGCGGGCGACCTCTGTGGGCGGCAAGTGGTGGTGGAAAATCACGCCGATGTCCTCGGCGTAGATCGGGGGGGTATAGGCCGCGAGATTGAGGCGCAGCAACTGTTGGAAATGGGCCTCGCCGTTGGGGGTAATCCGGTAGACATGGCGTTCAGGCCGATTGCCCGCCCGCTCGACCTCCGCCCTCACATAGCCCTCACGGCAGAGCTTATCGAGCAGATAGTAGGCCGTCGAGCGCTTCAGATCAACACAGAAATCCATCTGCCGATCAATGAACTCGTTGATCTGGTAGCCGTGCATCTCCTGATTACGCAGGAGACCAAGCAGCAGCAGTTGCCGATCCATGTGTCCCGTTGTCCCACCCATACGCTTTTGGCTTGCCGCGTGTCGCAACATGGACGGTTCTAGCTTGCTCGGTTCGTAGAGACGCAAGCTATTGCGTCTCTACCCCTTCGGGGCCATGCGGCCCTCCGCACTTACGCCTTCGCGGGGAAGATGACAATCTTCCGGTTCTCGCCCTCGCCAGAACTCTCGGTGTAGATGGTCTTATCTTCACGCAGGGCAAGGTGGACGATGCGCCGCTCATAGGCCGCCATCGGCTCCAGCACAATCGGGCGTCCTGTTTGGCGTACGCGCTCGGCCATGCGGCGGGCGAGACCCTCGAGCGACTCTTGGCGGCGCTGACGGTAGTTGCCGACATCAACCACGATCTGCGGCCATTTCTGGACGCGGCGGCTGACCAGCAGATTGAGCAAGAACTGGAGTGAGCGCAGGGTCTCGCCCCGTCGCCCGATCAGTAGGCCCATCGCCTCTTCATCAGCACCCTCGACGTGGAGCGTAATCGTCTCTTCAATCTCGCCCCGCTGACCGGGCACACGGGCGACGACGGGGGTAACATAGGCATGAATGCTCATCCGCTCAAGGAGATCCTCAAGGATGCGCTGGGCCACTTGCTGGACATCCTGGAGGCTGGTCGGGCGCGCAGGCAGCACGTCCGTTGCGGGGTCGTCATCATCATCAACGACTGTGACGCGAACCAGAGCCTCCTCGCCCGCCTCGCCCGCTACGAGCACCGCAATTGCCACCTCATCGCGGTCTTTGCCGAGCTGAGAGAGCGCGAGCTCGACGGCTTCCGCGACCGTGCGTGCGCTAATCTCGATGCTTTTCATGGAATTTCCTTGTAGACCTTCAGCGTGAACCATCCCACCAGGGTTGACTATTTCCGCTTGCGTGGGCGGCGTGGATTATCGGTTTCCCGGCCTTGCGTGCGCGCCTCGTCGTTGGCGTCTTCAAGCGAAGGGGCATCCTTCGCTACCGATCCATCAATGACCGTACCCGGTTCTTTCGACTCGGTCAACGGGCGCATCACGCCCCAGAAATCGGCCCGCGCCGACGGCGACGCAGCGACACCAACCTCGGCACCAACTGCGACCGGGGTTAGCGTATTCGGCCCAGCCACAGGTTTCCCGTCAGGCGGCAGAAACTTCAAGTAGTTAGCCAAGGAACCCCAACCGCTGGTGAAGTATTGTTGCACGATGCCAACCAAGCTACTGACAACCCAGTAAAGCACCGCGCCTTGGGGGAAGGTGAACGCGATGTAGCCGAAGACGAGGGGCATAAACATCATCGTCTGGGTCATCGCCTTCTGCTGCGGATCTTGGACGCGGGGCGTTGCCATGACGGTCTGGAGAAACTGGAAAAGGATCGAGAAGGTCGGTAAAACCAAGTAGATAAAGCTGGCCGGTGCGGTCCACACCACATGGCCGGTGGC
>CAIRDL010000094.1 GCA_903877345.1 uncultured Oscillochloris sp.
CTATTATTTGACCGGGCCGCTCTTCTTCGGCAGCGTAACGACGGTGCTTGAGGCGTTTGAGACGGCGGGCGATTACCACAGCCTGATCGTGAGTATGCGCGGTGTGCCGTTGGTTGATGCGATGGGCGTGCAGGCGATCCGGCAGATCGTTGAGGAACACCACGCTCGCGGCGGCGATGTCTCGTTTACCGCGCTCCAACCCGCCGTTTTGGACATGTTCCAGCGCACCGGTTTGGTTGAATTGATTGACTCGAAGCGCATCTACTGGAGTTCCGCTGACGCGATTGTGGAACTGCACGAGCAGCGGATGGTTGTGGGTTGCCCGCACTGTGATGCCATAGGCGGCAACTGTGTGGTGTTGCGCCAAGCCCGTGAGCGCTTGGCTCGCGAGTCTGAGGCCAAACCGACGCTCACGCCAAGGGCGGCGAATTAGGCGGATAGGACACGAATGCCATGCCGCAGTCTCTACACCATTTCAAGGCCGAGTTTTTTAAGGCGCTGGGCCATCCCACGCGCCTTGTCATCCTCGACCTGTTGGCCGACGGCGAAAAGAGCGTCAATGAGCTTCAAAGCGCCCTGCATATGGATCAGTCGAGCGCGTCGCAGCAACTGGCGGTGCTGCGAACGCGCAACATTGTCGAGACGCGCAAGGATGGGACGACCGTCTATTATCGGGTGCGCGACCCGCTGATCTTTCAACTGCTTGAGACCGCCCGGGCGATTTTCAACAATCACCTGATTGACACCCAGGCGATGCTCCAGCAACTTGGCGAAGAGGCCGAGGTGCGCTGAGCGACCGCCGCTTTACGCCCGCGTATACGGCACGTACTGTGGTTTCCACATCATCGCGGCGACCCGTTGGGTCAATTCCGCCTCGGTGAGTGGTTCCGCCACCCCGGCCCGCATTGCCGCGAGGCCCACAGCCACGGCGACCTGTTGCGAGATCGCACGGGCCTGCGTCAGCGAGGGGTAGAGCGGCGCGGTGGGGTCGTGGCGAATGGGTGCCCACAGGCTCAGGGCGCGGGCGGCAGCGACGAACATGGTGTCGGTTACGCGGCGTGCCCCGGCGGCAATCACGCCAAGCCCAACCCCGGGAAAGATAAAGACATTGTTGCACTGACCGATGGTGAAGGTCTTCCCACCGTAGGTCACGGGGGCAAAGGGGCTGCCCGTCGCAACCAAGGCACGGCCCCGCGTCCAGGCAATGAGGTCGGCGGGCACCGCTTCACTCTTACTGGTAGGGTTGGAAAGGGGGAAGATCACCGGACGCGCCGTGTGCTGCGCCATCGTCCACACCAGGGACTCCGTGAACGCTCCTGGCTGCGCGGCGGTGCCGATCAGGGCGTGGGGATGCACATGCTTGACCACTTCCTGAAGGCTAATCAGTTCGGGCAGCGCGACGGTCCAACTGGACACGGCTGCCTGGGGTTGGGCATACACCTGTTTGGCGGGTTCAAGATCGCTACGCCCCGTGTGGACGAGTCCCTGGCTGTCTACGAGCCACAACGCGGCCCGGGCATCAGCGAGGGGACGGCCCTGATCCACCATCGCCGTAACAATCTGGTCGGCGATACCGATAGCCGCCGAACCCGCCCCAAGGATGACAATGCGCTGCCTAGCTAAAGGGATGCCAATCACATCGGCGGCGCTTAGCAGGCCGGCGAGCGTTACCGCGCCAGTACCCTGAATATCGTCGTTGAACGAGCAGAGTTGGTCGCGGTAGCGTTCGAGCAAGGTGCCTGCGCGATGTTTGGCGAAGTCTTCCCACTGGAGAATCGCATGTGGAAA
>CAIRDL010000095.1 GCA_903877345.1 uncultured Oscillochloris sp.
ATGGCTCCCCGACGTGGATTCGAACCACGAACCTACTGATTAACAGTCAGCCGCTCTACCGTTGAGCTATCGGGGAACGCGAATGATTACGGCGCGAAGTATACCATAGCTCACTGCAACGTGCAAATGCGCGAGGGTGCGGCATAACGTTTCAGGTTGCCGAAACGTTATGCCGCACCCGGAGGGTTCCCCGCGATTCACGATTCGGACGAACCCGACGCGTCTTGCTGCGGTAAATCCACAATCCAAAGCCTAAAATCTAAACTGGCGTGGGCGTTGGGTTCGCTACAGGCAACACCGTGTAGCGCGTCACAACGCGCTCGCGCCGCGCTGGACCACCGAGCGGGCGAATGACGCGCTCATTCACCACCAGTGTGACGACCCGACTAGGCTCAGCCTCCGCTGTTGGGGCTAGGGTTTGCACGTCCGGCGGCAGAACTGTGACCTGGCGACCATCAGCGCGGCCCCACAGCCGCAGGGTGACGCGACCCTCGGCGACGTATGCCTCGACGATCAACTCCGCCCCGGTATCGTTGCGTAGCACCAAGTCGGGGCCGGGTTCGGCCACCGCTGCCTCTAAGCCCGGTGCGTCGGCAAAGACGTTCAGCCAGAGCGAATGGGCTTGGCGGGTGAGCATGGGCAACCCGGCGTGCCATGCTGCCCGGTAGAGCAGCGTCGAGAGCAGACAAATCCCACCGCCGAGGTTGTCGCGAACGACTTGCCCGCCCACAATGGCTGCACCCGGCTCATAGTCATGCTCCGCTGTCACTGGCCCCACCCTACCCAGGAAGCTCAGCGGCGCACCATCAGTAACGACTATGCCGTGCAGATGGGCGGCGGCGACTGCGAGGTTGTGCGCCTCGGGCGAGCCAGCGCGGGCTGGCAAAGACGCTTCGGCTAACAGGCGCGGCGCGGGCGTCGTTGGGCGTTCTGGGGCGAAACGGCTACCGAGCGGCTCGCGGCGCACTTCATCCGGCGTACCCGCCGCCGCCGGGTCATAGCGCAACACAGCCCGCTCGAAATATTGGAGGATCGCGCCGCTGCGGTCGTCCGGCCCCGCCGCTATTTCTTCAGAAAGCGGCAAACCCAGGATGGCGGTTGCCCCGTGGGTTTGCCAATACCAGCCCAACGCCCCGCCAATGGTGTGCCCGGCGGCGGGCAAATAGGTGCGTCCGGCGGCGACGGGCATGTCGGGAGCCAGCCAAGCGAAGGCGGCGGCGTTCGGCTGATCTTGCGCCGCCATGCGGCCTAAGTGGCGCAACTCCATGTGGTCGCCCCTCCATTCGAGGCAGGCGAAGGCGAAATACTGGACGGTCAGCCCGTCGGCTTCGCTAAAAGCGTCGGTGTGCGGTTCGCCGAAGGTAGCCGCACCGCCATTGGCCTCGTAGAAAGCCAAGAAGGGGCCGGTGACGAGGTAACCGTTCGTCGCGAGAAAGGCGGGCGCTGGCGGAGCCGCCGCAACCCCCGATACCTCCGCCCCGCTGCTCATGAGCAGGAGCACCAAACCCCATCCGAGCATACGCGCTGTGTGTTGTCGCATACGGGCCTCCCTCGTCAGTAGAGACCCAAGATGTTGCGTCTCTACTGACTTGCACCGCGCCAGCCGTCCCCCAAGTTGCGGTTTGGGGCTTGCCGTAGGAGTATGTGCCAATCGGCACAATGCCCGGTAACACATGCCTGTTATGCTCCCCCTG
>CAIRDL010000096.1 GCA_903877345.1 uncultured Oscillochloris sp.
ACAGTGGTGAGTGGGCTGCACGAGAATGAACAGCGCGCCGCCGACGCAGCGACCCGGCGCATCGGTGACGTGGAAACGTTCTACACGAGCAGCGATACAGAGACGGCGTTGCGCTTCTTGGCGCGGTACGGGGTGGATTACGTCTATGTTGGCGGGGTCGAACACGCCATCTACCCGGCGGCGGGGCTGGAGAAGTTTACCCGCATGGTCGGTACCTACCTGACACCAGTGTTTACGACGCCGCAGGTGCAGATTTACGCCGTGCGCGGCGTCCCAACCAACTTCGCAAGCCCTGCGCCTGCCGACATCAGCCCCCCGATAGCGTCTACGGACGTGGTGGAACCTGCCGATCTGGCGGCTTTTGAGACCGCGAACCGGACTGAACCGACAAATGGGCCAGTCGCCTTCGGTTTGGCCGAGCGCTACCGCAATATGGGGCGGCTGACGGACGCCGCACGGGTGCTTGAACCGGCGGCGCGGGCCAATCCGAACGATATGGGCGTGTTGCACTTGTGGGGCGACATTCTGGCGCAAGACCAACGCTACGACGAGGCGGAAGCAGCCTATATGCTCGCGGTGAAAGCCGAACCATCGGTGAACAACTGGAACAAATTGGGCGTCGCGCTGCTCGCTTGGAGCCGCTTCGATAAAGCTGAGATTGCCTTGAGTCAGGCGATTGCCGTTGACCCGCAGGTACCCGAACCGCACTACCACCTTGGGCGGCTCTTTGCCCAGATTGGCAACGCCGACCGGGCGCGCTTTGAACTCCAGAGCTATCTCACGCTCGACCCAGAAGGCCGTTGGGCGAAAGAAGCTTGGCAACTGTTGACCTCATTGGAGGCACGCCAGTAATTATGGGTAGCGAAATCGTGCGCTGGTGGCTGGTAGTGCAGTGTTTCGGCCTCGTAGGGCTGCCACTGACAGGGTTTCTGCTGCGGGCGCTGCCTGATCGGGGCTACGCACACGCGAAGGCGCTGGGTCTGCTGCTGACGGGCTACGTGGCGTGGCTATTGGCGATGTTGGGCGTCGCGCCCTTTGGCCCACCGGCACTCCTCGTCGCCGCCGTGGTCGTCGCGGGGGTCGGGGTATGGCTGACGGACGGGCCGCAGGCGGCGTTGGCGACGGGCCGCCGCTTCCTCCAAGTGCGTTGGCGCAGCATCCTCGCCTCAGAGGTGCTGTTTCTCGTCGCACTGCTCGCGGCGGTCTGGATGCGTGCCCATGATCCGGTGCCGTGGGGCACCGAGCGCCCGATGGACTTTGCGTTCTTCAATGCCATCCAGCGTTCGGGGCTTTTCCCGCCAAACGACCCGTGGCTGGCAGGTTACAGCATCAACTATTACTACTTCGGCTATCTGTTGATGGCGGCAGTGGCCCAATTGAGCGGGCTTGACCCAACGGTGGCCTACAATCTTGCCCTGGCGCTGATCTTCGCACTCACCGCGCAAGGTGTCGCGGGCATGATCGCCAACCTGATGCAACTCACCGCAACGGAACGGGTAGCCCGGTGGGCCTATGGCCTCTTCCCGCTGCTCGG
>CAIRDL010000097.1 GCA_903877345.1 uncultured Oscillochloris sp.
ACGGCCCGACGGCGCATGCAGAAAAACAGCCATGACCTATCGCCTAATGGTAGTCGCCGCCGAGCAAAGCTCGTTGCGAAGCCTCGCCGAACAGCTTGGCGATGCGGTACAAGTGCAATTCTTCGCGTCGGCCAATGATGCTTTGTGGGAGGTTCGCACCAACCCGCCCGAGGCGCTCCTCGCTGAGGTTGATGCGCCGGGGATGACCGGGATCGAGTTGGCGGAAATCCTGCCCAATTTTGAGGTGCCTACCCGGTTGGTGCTCTACAGCCCCACCGATGATGCGGCTCGTCACGCGGCGGAGGCCGCCGGGGTCTTTCGCTTTCTCTGTGAGCCAATTACCCCCGCTGAGTTGCGGGAAGCCTTGGACGCCGCCGCCCAAGCCGCCAGTGAAGCAGCGGCCTTTCAAGCGGCACAACCGGAACCCGAACCTGAACCGGAGCCTGAACCCGCCCCGCCGCCCAAGCCCACACGTATGGGCGTTCGTGCGGTGTCGCGTGCGCCTACGCCATTGCCAAGCCGCAGTGCGCCTGCCCCATCAGATGCTACAGGGGGTGAACGGCACGGCTTCACGCCCTCCCGTGTGACCTTGCCCTCGATGCGTGAGCGTGAAACCGCCGCCGCCGCGCCACCTACGCCGCCGCCAACCCCCACGCCATCCCCGGCGAAGGGCGGGTTAGCTGCGCGTAGTCGTGCCGCCGCCGCCCGCACGCCCGCCCTCAAAGCGCCTCCTGCCCCGGTGGCCGCCCTGCCCGATAGCGAAACCGGGGGTTGGCGCGGGACGCCTGGTAACTTGGTCATCACCCAGAAGAACAGCAACGCGATCAAGTCGGTGATGAGTCAACTCGCCCAAGATTTGGGCACCCAGAGCGTGATGCTCACCGACCGCGCCGGTATGACTTTGGTTGAGGTCGGTTCGGCCCCCAATTTGCCCATGATGATTGTGCTGCCCCTGCTCTCGACCGGGTTCTCGACGACCGGCGAGGTGGCCCGCCAACTGCGTGAGGAAGAGGCCACCAGCGTCTACATCCACGAGGGCGTGAACATTGACCTGTACTGCTTTGATGTGATGCAGCGCTTTTTGTTGGTGCTGGTCTTCAACAAAAAGGTCGCCAGTTCAAAGATCGGGGCGGTCTGGATCAATGCGAAACGGGCGATCCGCGAACTGCGTGAGGCGCTAACCAACTAGAGATCCAACCTAAGCCATGTTTCAGATTTTGGATTGCAGATTTGCCGCAACAGGACGCGGTGCATTTGCCCAAACGGTCAAACTGGTTTGCACCGTTTGACAGTTGTAGGAGCGGGTGTTACAATGCGCGGCGTTGTACGGGCGTATAGCTCAGCTGGTTAGAGCGCGATCCTGATAAGATCGAGGTCGGTGGTTCGAGTCCACCTACGCCCACCAAAAGTATTGAGCGTTGAGGCGTATAAGTTGAGGGGCGGACGGATGTTCCTTCCTCGCTTGGCACACTTGACGTTCAGTTCTTTTTTTGGGGCGATAGCTTAGTTGGGAGAGCGCCTGCTTTGCAAGCAGGAGGTCCGGGGTTCGAATCCCCGTCGCTCCACAAGATGATGACGCCGTAACTCGTTAAGGAGCTACGGCGTTTTTCGTGTCGCTACAGCCGAAAACAAGGTGCGTTATGCTCTACCGTAGCTTGTTCAGCCTCGCCTTCGTCGCGCTGCTCGCGGCTCAGTTCTTTAGCCTGCGCCTGCCGCAGCCCCTCGCTTTGCCACCCCAACAGACGATTGCCACCACCAAGCCGCTAGTCGGCGTCCACACGCGGCTCGCTGGCGTGGGCGACGAAGTCTATGTGCGCCACACGCTTGAGCAGGTTCGTGACATGGGCGCGAGTTGGATTGTCGAGTTGTTTCCCTGGGCCTATGTGCAGCCCCGCTCGCGGTACGGCTACGATTGGACGGGGGCCGATATGGTTATCCAACACGCTCGCCGCCAAGGGCTACAAGTCGTGGCCCGCCTCGACCTTGTACCCGCTTGGGCGCGTCCGCCGCGCACCACCGACCGTTATCTCGACCCCGCGCACTACGCTGATTACGCCGCCTTTGTGGCTGCCTTTGCCAAGCGCTATGCACCTTTCGGCGTGCGCCACTTGATCATTTGGAATGAGCCTAATCTGCGCTTTGAGTGGGGTGAGCGCCCACCTGACCCCGGTGCGTATGCTGCGCTGCTCAAGGTTGTCTATCCCGCTGTGAAAGCCGCCGTCCCCTCTGCGATTATCATTGCTGGAGCGCTTTCGCCCGGCACGTCCCTCGACGACGGTCAGACGCGCCTGGACGATATGCAGTACTTGGCTTCACTCTACGATGCCCAGGCTGGCCCCTATTTTGATATGTGGGCTGTCCACGCCTACGGCGGGCAAGCACCACCCGAGGCTGCGCCCGACCCGTTGCAAGTCAACTTTCGCCGGGTTGAGTTGGTGCGCCAGTTGCTCGACCGCTTTGGCGATCAGGGCAAGCGCATCATTATCACGGAAGGTGGCTACAACGATCATCCGCGCTGGAATGCGGCGGTACGTCCGGCTGACCGCCTCCGCTGGACGATTGCTACCTACGAGCAGGCCCGCGCTTACCCTTGGCTGGAGGCGGTGGCCCTCTGGCAGTTCACCACGCCCTTCGCCACCCACAGCTACCCCGATGCCTGGAACTTCGTTGCGCCTGATGGTACGCCCCGTGCGCTTTATCTGGCGGTGCGCGACTATGCCCGTGATGGGGGATGGGGGATGGGGGATGGGAGT
>CAIRDL010000098.1 GCA_903877345.1 uncultured Oscillochloris sp.
CAACGCCTCGCCCGCAGCGTCCTCGCTGGCTGAGCATGTCGAAGCCAGCGAGGCTAATGCAGCACGTCCTGTTGCGACAAATCTGCAATCTAAAATCTAAAATCTGCACCATGCCTTACACGCCAGATGGCGCGACCGAAACACTCGTCATCGACTCGTAGTGCAAGTCTTGGAGCCGGTCACGGGCGACTTGGGCGACGCGCAGCAAGATCTGGTAGCCGAAGAGCGTGTCGCGCTCAAAGCACTGGCGCAACGCGGGGGCGTTGAAGGCTACGATGTGACATGGCGTGAGCGCCCGGGCGTTCGAGGTCGCTTGGTACGGTTGCACGAGCGCTGACCAGGCGAAGATCTCGCCCACGCCAAGCATACTGACCGTCACTTCGCGGGTGCGTGCGGTGGGCGGGGGAATAAGGTCACGGCTCAGCACATCGGGTAGGTTGAGGCTGATGGCGATCCGCCCTTCGCGCACGAGGTAGAGGTTGGGCAGGTTTTCGCCTTCGTAGAACAGGTAGCGCCCCGGCGCGACCGTGCGTTCTTCGGCGAGTTGCCCTAGCGTGGTGATCTGATCATTGCTTAGACCAGCGAAAAAGGGGTAGCAGCGGAATAGCTCAGGTGACACCATCGTACACCTCCAAACAGCGGATAGTACAACAACTTTAGCCCCACCCGCCCCCTACGCAGGCTGGTGAATAAAGGTTCCCACCACCTCCGTCAGCAACTTGAGGCTGATCGGCTTGCTCAGGAAGTCGTCGGCCCCTGCCGCAAGGTAGCGTTCGCGGTCGCCGGGCATCGCCAAGGCCGTTAGGGCGATAATCGGCAGGCGCGGCAGGTCGGGAAAGGCGCGGATCTGTCTGATGGCGGCCATGCCATCAAGCTTCGGTATTTGTACTTCCAGCAAGATCAGGGCCGGACGCAGGGTGGCCGCTAGTTGCACCGCCTCAAGGCCATCGCGGGCCACCGCCAGCCGCAAGCCCCGCAACTCAACATAGGCCGTGACCAGATCAACCGAGGTCTCGTTGTCATCGGCAAACAGGATCAGCGGCTCAGCGGCAGCGCGGGGCAACAGGGCCGCAGTTGCGTGGCTTTCAGGCATACGGGTGGGCCACGGCAGCGTGATGGAGAAGCGGCTGCCCTGACCGACCACGCTCGTAACCGCGACACTGCCGCCGTGCATGCGAGTCAGCCGTGAAACGAGGGTCAGGCCCAGGCCCGTGCCTTCGTGGGCGCGGGCGAAGCTGCTGTCAACTTGCACAAAGGGCTGGAACAGGCGCGGCATGTCGGTGGCACTAATGCCGATGCCGGTGTCCCAAACCGTGAAGCAGGCCGTCCCGTGTTCAGCACTGCCAACGACTTCGAGGCCGATTTCGCCACCGTTGGGCGTAAACTTCACCGCGTTGCTCAACAGGTTGACCAGAATCTGTTTGAGTCGCCGCCCATCGGCGCGGAGTTTCGTGACGGCGGGATCGAGCCGCTGAATAAGGTGGAGGTGCTTCTTCTGCGCTTGTTGGCTTACCAGGCGCATGCTCGCCTCGCAAAGCGAACTGACGGGGACGAGGCTCAAATCCAACTCAACCCGGCCCGCCTCAATTTTCGCCACATCAAGCACATCATTGATCAGGTCAAGCAGATGCCGCCCGCTCTCTTCAATCGAGCGCAGCGCGATGCTTTGGCCGTCGCTCATCTCGCCATAAAAACCCTCGCGGCACATCTCTGTTCGCCCCAGGATTGCGTTGAGTGGCGTGCGGAGCTCGTGGCTCATATTCGCCAGAAACTCATCCTTGACCCGGGCGGCGCGGGCTAAATCGGCATTGGCGATGCTCAGTTCACGCGTGCGCTCAGCGACGCGCTGCTCAAGCTGATCGAGCGCCTGCTTCAAGTGCGACTGCGAGGTGTGCAACTCCGCCTCGGTGCGACGGCGCTCGGCCTCAAGGTCAATCTTATGCAAGGCAAAGGCTAGGTCGCGGGCCACCTCGGCGAACAGGGCTTGATCTTCACAATCATCTACAAAACCCGAGGCGATGCCAACGCTCATAATCCCATAGACATGATCCTTGTAGACCATACGGATCAACATGCGGGCCTCTTCGGGGCACGACGAGCCGAACGGGCAGACGCGGCAAGGGGTGGTGGGTTTCCGAACGGCGACGGTCGCCTTGTAGGTCATCGCTTGGTGGGCGCAGGCGGGCAACCCACCGCTGGAGGTCAGCGTGTGCAACTGGATGAGATCACCGGGGAAGCCAGCACTCGCAGTGGTGAGAATATCGCCAACTTCGCTTGTGTGGGCGATCCAGGCGTTGTGGTAGCCAAAGGTTTCAATCAGGCTTTCGCACGCGCCCTGGATCAACCGCACCCGGTCAGGCTCTTCGGTGATCAGGCGATTGACCCGCCGGATGCCGTTCAGCACCGCATTGAGGTGACTGATGCGCCGTTGGGCTGCGATGCGCTCCGTGACATCCTCAATCGTCACCAACAGGGCATCGTTGCCGTCGAAGATCATGCGGTCGAACGAGCAACTCGCCTGGTAGGTCGTCCCGTCCTTACGGCGCATTGCCACCTCAATGTGCCGGATGCGGCCCTCCGCGACGAGTTGCCGCATGATGACCGGGCGCAACGTCGGGTCTACGTACATTTGCCCTATATTGACGTGTTTCAACTCCTCAAACGTGTAGCCAGAAATACGGAGCAGGGCG
>CAIRDL010000099.1 GCA_903877345.1 uncultured Oscillochloris sp.
AGCGTCCGTAAGCTCAGCCAGCGTCCGTTGTCAGTAGTCACGCATCACGCATCACGCATCACGCATCACGCATTACGCATTACGCATCACGCATTACTGGTCATAAAGAAAGTCGCAGGTCCGCATGTCCTTGATCATGGCAATCTACGGGAAGGGCGGCATTGGGAAAAGCACGACGAGCGCGAACCTCTCAGCGGCGATGGCCCTGAAAGGGGCGAAAGTGCTCCAAATCGGCTGTGACCCCAAACACGACAGCACCTTTCCCCTCACAGGGCTATTGCAGCCAACGGTGATTGATGTCCTCCAAGAAGTGGATTTCCACATTGAGGACGTGGCGCGGGAAGATGTGATTGTGACCGGCTTTGCGGGCGTGGACGCCCTTGAGGCGGGTGGCCCGCCGGCAGGCAGCGGTTGCGGCGGCTACGTGGTGGGCGAGACGGTGAAGCTGCTCAAGGAGTTTGGGCTTTATCACAAATACGATGTGATCGTTTTCGACGTATTGGGTGATGTGGTCTGCGGCGGCTTTTCGGCACCACTGAACTACGCTGATTACGGCATCATTATCGCCTGCAACGACTTTGACAGCATCTTCGCCGCCAATCGGCTCTGTTTGGCAATTGAACAGAAGAGCCATCGGCATAAAGTGGCAATGGCGGGCCTCATCGCTAATCGGGTTGATCCCGGCTTTGGCGGGACTGGCTTGTTGGAGCAGTTCGTTGAGACGGTCGGGACGAAGATTATTGGGCGGGTGCCCTACCACGACCTGATCCGGCGCTCGCGTCTGGCAGGCAAAACCCTGTTCCAGATGGAGGGCGAGGACGAGTTTAAGGCGCTGTGTATCAAGCCCTTCAACGACATGGCCGAGTACCTGTTGGGGCAGCCCGAAACGACCATCCCCAACCCCTTGCACGACCGGGCGATCTTCGATGTGGTTGGCGGTTGGAAGTAGTGCCCTTGCGCTCACCCGTGTCCCCCCTGGCCCACAGACGGGCAAGGGGGGCTTTTTTTTGTTCGTATAGCCATCCTACGGGGATTGTAAAACGCGGCTTCAACCCGTGCCCCCTGTACCCGAAGGTAGGTCAGGCGGCTTGCCTGCATGTGGGCGGCAGGCTAGACGCAGGGCCTACAAACTCGTGTATCATGGCCCGCATGGTCACAGTCGAAGATCTCCGGGCCGCCCCGCTCCTCGCCTCGCTCGATGTGGCAACCCTCGCCGACGTGGCCCGACGAGCACGGCACTGTAGTTTCCGCCCCGGACAACAGATTATGCTAGAGGGTGAGCAACCGCCGGGTCTCTTCTTGGTGCAACGCGGTCGCGTGCGCCTCTCACGCATGGCGACCGATGGGCGGGAACAGGTGCTAGCAATGGTCGGCCCCGGTGAACACTTCAACCCCGTCCCGCTCTTTGATGGTGGCTCAAACCCCAGCACCGCCCGCGCAATGAGCCCCGTGACCTGTTTGTTGCTGCCCCGCGCCGACCTCATCGCGCTGCTTCGCCGTCACCCCGACTTGGCGCTCGCCATGCTCAGTGCGATGGCGGGCGAACTGCGTGAACTGGTGCGCCTCGTCGAGGATTTAGCCTTCCGCTCGGTGCGAGCGCGGTTGGCCCGCCAACTGTTGGCCGAGGCGGGCGAAGGGGCTGCCGAGTTGACCCATCAAGAATTGGCCGAACGCGCTGGCACCGTTCGCGAAATGGCGGGCCGAGCTTTGCGCCGCTTGGCCGAAGAGGGTTTGGTGCGCCTCGAACGGGGCCGCGTGATCGTGCTTGACCCCGCTGGCCTGGCGCGGGTCGTTCAAGAGTAGAGCAAGCTACGCAAACCCGAGTTATGAGACTTTAGTTGTAGACAACAGACAGCGGGCATAGTAATCTAGGCGCGAACAACGTCCTTGTTCGCTGCACCTTTATCGTGGTGTTGCTGTTGCTAGAGGAGAGACCTGTGCCGTACATTATCGCTGAGCCCTGTATCGGAAAAAAGGATGCTGCTTGTGTGGCTGTCTGCCCCGTAGAATGTATCTACGAAGGCGAGGACATGTACTACATCAACCCCGACGAGTGTATTGACTGCGGAGCCTGTGAGCCTGAGTGCCCGGTCGAGGCGATCTTCGCCGACGATGCCCTGCCCGAGAAGTGGGCGAGCTTTGTTGAGAAGAACCGCAACTTCTTCGGAGCCTAGTACGCCAACGAGAGATCGCTTGATGAGCACACCACAAAGGCACGAAGCGCACAAAGATTGATCTGGTAGGCTCGGCATCTTTGTGTCCTTTGTGCCTTTGTGGTGAAATGAGCAAGCTCGTTGTAGGATTAGCTTGCGGTAGCACACGCAAGAAGCACCTAAGCTCTTCCAGCCCCCCACTTCCGCAAGGCGCAGTGGGGGGCTGTTTTTTTGCATACAGCGCGGCATGCCACGGCCTCAACTGCCGAATAAGCGCACAAGACTAGCACCTAAAAAGACGGCCACGAGGCCCAACCCCAGGCTCGACGCAACGTAGAACCCTGCCGCCACGAAATCGCCCCCGGTGATGAGACTGTAGGTTTCATAGCCGAACGAGGAAAAGGTCGTGAAGCCACCGAGAAGGCCGGTAACGAGCAGGAGTCGGAGTGGTTCGCTGAGGGGGAAGCGCGTGGCGGCAAGCGTGAGCAGGGCACCGATGACGAAGCAGCCGAGTAGATTGATGAGCAACGTACCGTAGGGAAAGGCCGTGCCGAAACGCTGTGCGACCCAGAGGCCGAGACCGTAGCGCAGGTTGGCCCCGATTGCCGCGCCCACAGCGACCGCGAGGATGTTTACCATGTGAAGGGTTCCTGATCGCATGAGCGGGAACAATAGCATGGCTGGATCCGCTCGTCAAAGCACAAGGTTTCAGGGGCCAGGTTTCAGCTTTCAGGTTAAGTGCATTCGAGAGCCTTGCGCTTGCCAAGACTGTAAAGTACATACGAACCTTGGCTTACAGTTGAACCCTGCAACCACATGCTCCTTGCGACTTTGCGGCTTGGCGGCTTTGCGTCAGATCGCTGGACTGTAAAGCTGGATTGAAGCGTGCCTACGCAAAAGGACGGCACCGTGCATGCACGGTGCCGTCGTGCGGAGCAAACCAAGTGCAGAGCTACGGGACAAGAGTTTCGACTGCGGGCGGATCGTTCGGCATCAGCCCCGTCTGTTCAAGTGCCCCACCTTGGCCATACCCAAAGGCGTTGTTCAGATCTACCCTTGGTGCCGCATCAGTGGTTGGCGGAACTGCGGTGACAACGGGGTCGCCTGGTTGGAGCACGGCCACATCCTGCGAGATCACGACCCGACCGCTGTTCACCCCTTTCGCCGTGAACTTGTAGGTGCCGATGGGGAGCCGCTCATCGAAGGTAATATCTGCAAAGAACTCGCCGTAGATGTTAGTGTATTGGTCAGGCAGCGTCCGCACCGAGTTGTCAGGCAGCGTCACCCAAACGACGACCGGCTCGAAGGCGAAGAAGAATTGGCCCGCGATCTCAAACTGCCCGCCCTGCGTATTTTGCGGCGGTTGCTTCCAAGTGACCGCTAGGAGCGCGTAGCTGTTGGGGGTGGTCGGTTGGGCCGCGAGGTCAAAGGTCGCAATAACTTGGTAATCGCTCCACTGTCCCAAGGCGGTGAAGGCGTAGCGGCCCGTGGCAAAACGTGAGTCGAAGGTGAACGAACTGGCAAAGCTACCGACATCGCTCGTAAACTGGGTGGGATAGCCAATCACAGTACCATCGGGGGCAGTGATCCAGACTGACACGTTCTCTTGGGCCGCAAAGCCACGCCCGAACAGATTGACCGTGGCCCCGTGGAGACCGGCGGGGTCGCCGGTGGTATTATCCTCAACGATCAGGGTGGCCCGCCCATGGTTCATTGGCCCCATCGGCAGCGAATCAAGGGCAAAGAAGCCGCTCGCCAACCGATTGCTCGACCCGCCCAGCGCCGTCAACTCATAGCAACCGCGCGGCCATGTGGCCGAGGCAGTAAAGGGCGCGTAGAAGTCACCGCCGTTGCTCGTGACCGCAACCCAGGGGAAGTTCGGGGGCATATCAACGATACCGTCAAGCTTGCCCGCTGCGTTCGGACTGAAGACCCGCCCATCAGGAAAGACGATGGAGAGATAGACCTGCTCGTTATCCCAGAACTGCCGGAGGGCCACGCCAAACTCTTGGGTCTGGTAGACACGGGGCACATCACGCCCCGTGCGCGCACAACGGGCCACGCCATTCGTGCTGAGAGGGAACAGGAGCGCGCCCTGGTTATAGTCTTGGGCCGCCGACTTGAAGGCAAACAGGCTAAGCACGGTGGTTAGGACAAGGGCAAAACTGAGCGCAAAGACCTTCTTCGACCAATGCAGTTTCATGGTCATGGATCCTCCCGTATGATTTTGGGGTGGGGATGAGGAAGCTTGGCACCAGCTACCTATGGTGGAATACTGTTATAGTACTGATACGAGGCTGATACGCCTAGTATCGAATATTACAAGGGCCTTACACAAGGGTTAAAATTAGTATACGTGCGGATTATTAGAATTAGGGCCGCACGCCTTCTGGCATAGCCCGCCACCGCTGTTTCCTCGGCGAACGGGTGCTACCATACGAGGATTATTTTGGTCAGTGTACCTATGGCTATCCTTGCCCACTTCCTCTTGGCTATCCTGTTCGCAAGCAGCGTTGTTAACCCCAGTGTCGCTAGTCCGGGCGCAACGCTGGCTCCGGTGCTTCAGCCACAGCAACCTACCCCCCAAGCTACAGGTGAGACGGGGCCACCACGTGGCACGCTAGGCATCGTCTTCGCCCTGCTCTGCACCTTCAGCCTCTCGACCACCGCCCTCGTGAGCAGCCTCGCCATTAAGCGGCGGCTCAACCGCATTAGCCCCGACCCAAAGGAGCCGGAACGCTGATGCCCTGCGCATGCCGAAACCGTAAAGGGGCCACGCGCCTTGTCTTAGACAAGATGCGTGGCCCCTTTAGCGTTTGGCCAAACTCGCCGCGCCCTGTCGCGGCAAATCTGCAATCTAAACCATGCCTCAGGGATAGATTCGGTACAGCATCCGTGGGAACGGGATTGTCTCGCGGATATGGTGCGTGCCGGTAATCCAGGCGACCGCACGCTCAATGCCCATGCCAAACCCGCTGTGGGGCACCGTCCCGTAGCGTCGCAAATCGAGGTACCACTGGTAGGCCGCCGCTTGCAGCCCGTGCTCTTGGAGCCGTTGCTCAAGGAGCGCTACATCGTGGATGCGCTGTGAGCCGCCGATGATTTCGCCATAGCCTTCGGGTGCAAGCAAGTCGGCGCAGAGGGCCACTTCGGGGCGTTGGGGGTCGGGCTGCATGTAGAATGCCTTGAGCGCCGCCGGGTAGCGCTCAACAAAGACGGGCCGCTCAAACTGCGCGGCGATCAGGTGTTCGTGGGGTGCGCCGAGGTCGTCGCCCCATGTGAGCGGCGTTGCGCCCTCTATCACGCCCTGCTTGGCGGCAATGAGGGCGAGCGCATCGTCATAGCTAATGCGCGGGAAGGGCGGCACGCAACGCTCCAACATCGTCGGGTCGCGCTCAAGGGTTTTGAGTTCGGCACTGCGGCGTTCCAACACGCGCTGCACAATGGCGCTGACAAACTGTTCTTGGAGTTGCAGATTGTCTTCGTGGGTGGCAAAGGCGACCTCCGGCTCAATCATCCAAAACTCGGTCAGATGACGGCGGGTTTTGCTCTTCTCGGCGCGGAACGTTGGGCCAAAGCAGTAAACCTTGCCGAAGCTCATCATGCCCGCTTCAACATAAAGCTGACCAGTTTGTGCAAGATAGGCCGGGCCAAGGTCAAAGTAGGTCGTGGCGAAAAGGTTGCTCGTGCCCTCGGCGGCGGTCGCTGTCAGGAGCGGTGTGTCAAAGCGCACGAAGCCTTGGTCGTTGAGCCACTCTTGGGCCGCTGCGACCACTTCGGCGCGTACGCGCAACAGGGCGTGTTGGCGCGCTGAACGCACCCAAAGCTGCCGGTGTTCCATCAGGAATTCAATGCCGTGTTCTTTAGGCGTGATGGGATAATCGAGGCTGGCTCCGACTAGTTCCACCGTCTGCACATCAAGTTCAAAGCCACCTGGCGCACGCGCATCAGCCCGCACCGCACCCGTGATCCGACATGAACTCTCTTGAGTCAGTGCCTGAGCTGTGGCAAACGTTGTTTCGGCGACTTGTTTTTTGAAGATGACACACTGGATGACGCCGCTGCCATCGCGCAGTTGAATAAAGATCAGCTTACCCTTTTCGGTCTTATGATAAACCCAGCCCGCCAGCGTCACCGTCTGATCAACAGAACCCGCAAGGTTGGCGATGGACGTAGTTGGCAGCAAAGACATCGCACGCTCCTGACCGTTCGGGGCATAGTCGCCGGGCGTCAGTATCCCACGAGTTTGTAGGGCTGGCAAACAGCATGGAAGACCAGCCGATCCGCAGATCCACTGAACCTTGCTGATCTTGTCTGCTTAGGTTATGATGCAGCCAGTTTAGCTTCGCGCACGACACCCCATCACCCCACCTCCACTTATCCCTGCATTGTGGCCCCCAAACCGCCCGAAGGAGGCTCGCTTTGAGGATCGCTGGTAATTACACCTTCGAGGCCACCCGCGAGGAGGTCTGGGCGGCGATTAACGACCCCGAGGTCTTGGCGCGCACCATTCCTGGCTGCCAACGTCTTGATCAGATCGCCGAACACGAGTACGAAAGTACGCTGAAGGTCGGTCTACAAGCGGTGCGTGGCGTCTATACCGGGCGCATGAAACTCGACGGCCATGTGCCCCTCGAGTCTTACGCGATCCATCTCGACGGTAAGGGCAGTAACGGGTTTCTCAAGGGCGCAGGCACGGTGCATCTGCGTACCGATGGGGTGAACACGATCCTCGACTATGGCGGCGAGGCGCAGATCGGCGGGACGATCGCCAGTATCGGTCAGCGCCTGCTTGATGGGGCCGCTAAAACGCTGATCCATCAAAGCCTCAAGGCGTTGGCGAGCCAAGTTGAGGCTCGCCGTCTGCATCTGACGGAACCCAACCATGAGGTGCAGATCGTCCTCGCCGAAGAACTCGCGCTCGAGGCTGCCCCCGTGACTGCGCTCCCACTCACGCCGCCCAACTTCAACGGTGTTGCCGCCGCGCCATTCCCCCAGTCGGTTGCCCCCACTTGGCGTACCATCACCGTACCCCCAGGCCAAGGGTTGAGCGAAGCTGCCTTGGCCCGTGGAAGCATCGAAACGTTCTTCCTCACCCGCCCTTGGCTGCCGTGGGTGCTTAGCGCCTTCCTGCTCGGTTATTTGCTCGGGCGTCGCAAGTAACCTCTGTCTGTCCAACAAGGAAACGTTGTGGCAACGCTTACCCTTACCGTGAACGGCACATTGTCCACGCACACGGTCGAGCCGCGCACCCTGTTGGTTCACTTTCTGCGTGAACACCTCAACCTCACCGGCACCCACATTGGGTGCGATACCAGTCAGTGTGGAGCCTGCGTCGTCCACCTTAATGGGGTGAGTGTCAAGGCTTGTACCGTTTTGGCTGTGCAGTGCGACGGCGCAACGATTACCACCATCGAAGGTTTGGCCCAAAATGGTGAACTCCACCCGCTTCAAGCGAGTTTCCGGGCCGAACACGCCCTCCAGTGTGGGTTCTGCACCCCCGGTATGATCATGGCCGCCGCCGATCTGCTCCAACAACATCCGCACCCGAGCGATGAGGCCATTCGCCACGGTCTGCAGGGCAATCTCTGTCGGTGTACCGGCTACGAGCACATCGTCCGCGCCGTGCGCTCCGCCGCCGCCACGCTGAACCCCCAAGCTAAACCGGAGTCGCTATGATCCCACGGCCCTTTGCCTACCACGCGCCCACCAGTGTTGCCGAGGCGCTCAGGCTGCTCGGTGCATACGGCGACGAGGCTAAGTTGTTGGCGGGTGGGCATTCACTGTTGCCTGCAATGAAGCTGCGCCTCGCCGCGCCTAGTGTGCTGATTGACCTCAACCAGATCGCCGCCTTGCGCGGGGTGACGCTTCATGGCAGCGTTGCTATCGGCAGTATGACCACGTGGGCGGCCATTGGGCAACACGCGGGCTTGCGCCAAGCGCTGCCAGTGCTGAGTGCGACCGTCCAGCTTATTGGCGACCTCCAAGTACGCAACCGGGGCACCCTCGGTGGTGCGTTGGCCCACGCTGACCCCGCCGCCGACGCGCCCGCGCTCACCTTGGCGCTTGCCGCAACGCTGCACGTCCACGGTCTCCAGGGGACACGCACCATCGCTGCCGCCGACTTCTTCACCGACATGCTCACGACGGCCCTCGCGCCCGACGAAATCCTTACGGCGATCAAGTTCCCGCCACTGGGCGCGGGCGAGGGTGCCGCCTATCTGAAGTTGCCCCACCCGGCTAGTCGCTACGCGGTGGTTGGAGTCGCTGCCTATCTCAAGCTTGACGGCCCGCAGGTGCGCGTTTGTCGCATCGCCGTCACGGGGGCTGGCACCAAGGCCGAACGCCAACCCCAGGCCGAGCAAGCGCTGTGCGGTGGCCCTGGTGATGCCGAGTCTATCGCCGCCGCTAGTACCCTGGCAGGCGAAGGGATGGACATCCTCGGCGACCTCTACGCCTCTGAGCTGTATCGTCGTGCGATGGTCAAGGTCTACACCAAGCGCGCCCTCACCGCAGCGTTGGCCGAGGCGCGAGGCTAGGGCTTTGCCGCCACCAATTTGACGAATCTAGCACCAGCTAGTAAGATAGCCTTGAACCCCTGAGAGCGTAACCGAAGAAGCTGCGGCAGTGTTGCCCGCTCACCGCTTCAGGCCTCTGTCTTTCCCTTGGCAGACGCAACTTCGGACGCACCCATGCTCACCGACCGTAGCGCACGCGAGATTAGTCACCCCCTCTTCGCAAACTATCTGCTCGACACCGCCTACGATGAGATGTTCGATGCGGAGGGGCAGTCCCGCGACCACTATAGGTTGCTCTACCGCCGCCTGCTTGAACTAAAGGCGAGCGATTTGCATGAGCGGCAACGCTATGCAGATCGTACCTTTCTCAACCAGGGTATTACCTTCACGGTGTACGGCGATAACGAGGGCACCGAGCGGATCTTCCCCTACGATCTGCTGCCGCGCATTCTTACCCACGCTGAATGGCTCGTCATCGAGCAGGGTCTCAAGCAGCGCATCACGGCCCTCAACCTCTTCCTTCACGACATCTACCACGATGGGCGCATTTTCGCCGATGGGATTATTCCCCGCAGCCTTGTCTATACCTGCCAGCACTTCCGCCGCGAGATGCGCGGTGTAGAGGTGCCGCGTCGCATCTACACCTCGGTCGTCGGCACTGACTTGGTGCGTTTGCCGAGTGGTGAGTTCGCCGTACTCGAAGATAATCTGCGCGTGCCTAGCGGTGTGAGCTACATGCTCACCAATCGGGGCGTGATGAAGCGGGCGTTCCCGCATCTCTTCGCCGACATTGGGGTGCGCCCGATTGACCATTACGGTCAGGCACTGTTGACGACCCTGCGCTCGTTGGCACCGCCCCACACACCCGACCCCACGATTGTCGTGCTGACGCCGGGGGTGTTCAATTCGGCCTATTTCGAGCATACGTTCCTGGCCCGCCAAATGGGCGTCGAGTTGGTCGAAGGCCGCGACTTGCTCGTTCACGATGCGATTGTCTACATGCGTACCACAGCAGGGCTGCGCCGTGTTGATGTGATCTACCGGCGCGTGGACGACGATTTCATTGACCCGCTGGCCTTCCGCCACGATACGATTCTCGGCGTGGCGGGCCTGTTTAACGCCTACCGCGCTGGGAATGTGGTCTTCGCCAACGCTATCGGCACCGGCGTGGCCGACGATAAGGCGGTGTACGCCTATGTACCGCGCATTATCAAGTACTACCTGGATGAAGAGCCGATCCTGCCGAATGTCGAGACCTATCTTTGTGATGAGCCGGCGCAGCAGCGCTATGTGCTCGAACATCTCGACCAGTTGGTGGTGAAGGCGGTCGGTGAGTCGGGCGGCTACGGGATGCTGATCGGCCCGCATAGTACCGCCGCCGAACGCGACCAGTTCCGCCAGCTCATTCTGGCGAACCCGCGCAATTACATCGCCCAACCGACGCTCCAACTTTCGCGGGCGCCTTGCTTCATTGAGAACCAAGTCGAGCCGCGCCACGTTGATTTGCGGCCCTACATTCTCAATGGCCGCGACCAGATCACGATTATTCCCGGCGGTCTCACCCGCGTAGCCCTGAAGAAGGGTTCCCTCGTCGTCAACTCCTCCCAAGGTGGGGGCAGTAAAGACACATGGGTTTTGTTTGAGTAAGTAGGGTAGGCTATGCTCTCACGTGTCGCCGACAACCTTTACTGGATGAGCCGCTACTTAGAGCGGGCCGAGCATACGGCACGCCTCATCGGCGTCGGGCTTACCCAGACCCTCGACCAAGACCCGGAATCGGCCCGCCCGCGTTGGGCACGGGTGTTGGAGGCGCTGCACAGCGACCCGCCCACTGCGGGGGCCGACGCCTACGCCATTACCGAGACGCTGACGTTCGAGCCGACCAACCAGAGTGCGATTGTCACCTGTGTGGCGTTGGCCCGCGAGAACGCCCGTCAAGTGCGCGAGCAGATCAGTTCGGAGATGTGGGAGCAACTGAATCGGCTCTATCTGCGGGTGCGGGCTTCATCGGCGGCGAAAATCTGGCAGGGCGAACCCATCGAGTTCTATCAGGGCGTGAAAGAGGGTGCCCATCTCTTCCAGGGCGTTACCGATAGCACCATGACCCACGGCGAGGGCTGGTTCTTTATTCAGGTGGGCCGCTACCTCGAACGCGCCGCCTCGACCGCCATGCTGCTTGATGTGCATTTCCAGCCGTACCTCACGGCGGTGCCTGACGCTCCACTTGAGTTCAACGACTGGGTCGCGCTGCTCAAATGCTGCACGGCCTTCGAGGCGTACTGCAAGGTCTACACAGCTGATGTGCAACCGCACACGGTCGCCGAGTTCCTGCTGCTCGACAGCGCCTCGCCCCGTTCGCTCCGCTTCGCCGCCGACCGCATTCAGCGCAGCTTGCAGGCCATTTCGCACGCGACAGGTTCACGTTGGGCGGGGCGGGCCGAACGGTTGGCTGGACGGTTGCGGGCGGCGCTCGACTACGGCCAAGTTGATGAGATTATGGCCGAGGACATGCACGCTTACCTCAACACCATCAGGCGCCAATGCGCTGGCATTCATAGCGCCATTTACCAAGCCTATGTGGGCTACTCCGCCGAGTCAGCCCTCGCTTCCTGATTAGGGAAGCTGCGTGATGCGTGATCCGTGATGCGTAACCCGCGCTTGGTTCGCACCCTGACCAATCACGTATCACGTATCACGTATCACGTATCACGTATCACGTATCACGTATTCACGTATTCACGTATTCACGTATTCACGTATTCACGTATCACGTATCACGTATCACGTATCCACGTATTCACGTATTCACGTATTCACGTATTCACGTATTCACGTATCACGTATAAAAAGATCCGCTTCCCTTATGTACTACTCAATTCTCCACAAAACCCGCTTTCGCTATAGCGCCCCGGTGAGCGAGAGTGTGACCGAAGTGCGGATGCAGCCGCGTTCCGAAGGGGCGCAGCGTTGCCTCACCTTTAAGCTGACGGTCACCCCGACGGCACGGGTGAACAGCTACACCGACAACTACGGCAACATCGTGCATCACTTTGACATTCCCGCCCCGCACAAAACAGCGACCATCAGTGCCGAGGCGCTGGTGATTTTGCCGACGCCGCTACCGCTGCCCGAAGCGCTCGCCCCGGAGGCGTGGGCCGATCTCGATGCGCTGACTTGGGCGGAGGATCACTGGGATTTCTTGGTGCCGAGCCAGTTTGCCCGCACGACGCCGCTGGTCGTGCG